>CAYQPF010000197.1:0-7862 GCA_964419225.1 uncultured Candidatus Cloacimonadota bacterium
GACTTGTATTATGGTCAAACTGATAAAGACAGATTAACCTATATCTGCCAATACCTGTCAAATTATTGTAACATCAAACTGGAAAAATATGAAGAAGCTATCACCTGGTTCGAGGGTGTTATCGCGAACCCGCCAAGTTATGCTGACTCGGTTTATGCCGTCATTGACCTGGGTTACACCTACCTTTTAATGCAGGGAGACACCAGAGGTAAGAGCAGTTATGTCGGACAATTTGCCAATCTCAAACCTGCATCAAAGAAAGAACATCTGGAAACCAGAGAGAATCTTCTTTCCACTCTTTTCCATGGTAAAAAGAACAAAGAAACAGGAAATGAAGTCAACATACCCAAAGTCCTGACCTTAGCTCAAAACTATCCTAATCCGTTCAATCCGATCACAACCATTGAGTTTGGACTGCCGTCAGAAAGTAAAGTCAGTCTTGCTATCTACAACATCAAAGGGCAGTTAGTCAAGACTCTGCTCAATGAAACCAAACCTGCAGGACATCACAAAATCATCTGGGACAGTAAAAACACCTCAGGACAGAAAGTATCTTCCGGTATTTATTTCTACCGCATCAAAGCAGGTAACAAAGTACTTAATAAGAAAATGCTTCTACTGAAGTAGTGAAGAGTTAAGAGATAATAGATAATCAAAAGCAGGGCACGAGAAATCGTACCCTGCTTTTTACTCAGACAAATAAAAATTTGCACCTACAATCAAACTGACCCCCGACACCTGGCACCTGGCACCTGACCTCGGGGGTGAGTTTTTCTCCTAACCTAACACCCAATACATAACCCCTAACACCTTCTCTATCTGCGTCATCTGCGTTCTATTAAGCGTCCCTTTCACTCAGTGCCTTTCCCCATTTCCTCAGTCCATTCTGTCCATATAGTCCATCAAGTCCATGGAGTCCATTCCCCTCTGACACCTATTTCAAAACAGATGCCTCTACTTCCTCATAAATGGAATCAATCTTCCTCTGATACTCTATTGTCTTGCTCAAAGCCGTTACAATTCGGCAATAATGTACAGGATCCTCTAACCGCATATCTTTTCTGTCTTTCAAATACTTGTGTAAAACTTGGTATCCCCCAATGTGATAATTCCACACTTCCGGGAGGATTCCCTCAAAATATTTGTCTTCATTTATCCTGATTTGTCCAAGAGTCTCATCATAACTAACCTGCTTTACCAGATCATTATCTCCCGTTCCCTGATACTTGGCAATTGGTGGATTTAACTCTTCACTCTTCATTAAATGGAATTCTGCAATCGCTTTGCCATATTCGGACATTTGAAGCAATAATTTATTATCTTTTGTAATAGGAATTCGGGGAAAATCCATTTTAAGATGCTCGGAATATTTGATTCTATAAATAGTACTATAAAGAATACCGTAGATATAATAAAAAAAGACATCAATAGGAGTATTAGAATTTGAGAGCATTTTTAGCACACTTTGACTGATATTATACGGTTCCTCTTGGTCATGAAATAAATCTTCTTCATTAGTACTTGAACTCAAGCGAAGGGGAAATATATATGCATCTGCATTTGCAGTCTCTAAAACATGATAATCTGTAACTTGTGAACATATCAATACATGTGAGAAATCAATCTTTACTGCTCTATTACAAACTAAACCCAAGTTTTCATGTAACATATGTTGCATAACTTCTAAACGCGGTCTCTCAAGAAAATCATTAGTACTTACTGGATAGTATATGTAACGAGTATCGAATGGTCGATATAGAATTGTCTTAACATTATTATAACTAATATCTGAATTAATCAAATATTTTTGTGCTTTGATAAAACTATTCACAGTAGAATTTGTCTTTAACTTGTATCTAATCTTGGCTGTCTCAATATCAATTTTTGAAAATGCAAGCAAAGAATTCATTAGAAGATGTTTAGATCTATTGATTGCTACTTCATCTCTTGAGGTAACGATGCCAACACTTTTTATAGGAAAAATATCTGTTATTTGCAACCAACAATGGTAATGTTCATTGTCTTGAGAAATTGGTTTAAACATATAAAATGGTTTATTGGGGTAAATAGAAGTATAATTTTTCTGTTCAAACATAGCGTTATCTAACCAAGAATATTTTTCCGCCCTAACTCCTAATAAATCTTTATGATAAACCCCTTTTTTAGACAATTTTGACTTTATCATGAGAATGATTGAGACTCCTTGTTTGATATAAAAAACATTCTCATCTTTGGAACCATTTTGACATTTTCTTTGTTTCTGGCTACTACCGTGTAAATCCAAAATAAAAATTTCATCAAATGTATTTAGTAAACTTTGTCTCATCCCTTTGAAAGTAACATTGTCAATATAGCTGTGGTTCGTAACCATACCTACAACACCTTTCCCGGCTTTGTGAATCTTCCATTGAGCAAAACGAATAAATTTAACATAGTCATCTTGAAGCATTTTAGGATTTCTCTCTCCTAAGGGTTGTTCATCGACTTTGAAGTAACTTTGGGCTCCATCCATATCTTGTTTAAGAAGTTGTTCTGTCCACTTGTTAACATTTTCACTTTTTCCATTATAAGGGGGATTCCCAAGAATTACCAGCACAGGCTCATTTTGTTTTACCTGATTTGCCAGTTCACATTCTTCTGTTATCTCATGTGTAAATGGTATATTTAATTGCGGAGGTAAGTCTTGCTCCAGAGTGTTAGTCAGATACAATTTAAATCTCTCATCACCTTCCATTTCATAACCGAGTTCATTCAAGAGATAACTGATCTTCAAATGGCCAACTGTATAAGGAGCCATCATTAGTTCTAAGGCGTAAAAATGAGGTAAAATATGGTTCTTAATGAATTGATGCACACTTCCTGTACCGTATTTCTCACTATGCTCCTGTACTGCAATTTTTATCGCTTCTGCCGGAAAAGTGAGAGTACCTGCCGCAGGGTCAAGCAAAGTAACACTGCTGTCTGCTAAACCATCTGCAAGATTGAAATGTGTTTTAAGGATTGAATGAATAGATTTTACTATGTAATGAACTACCGATTCAGGTGTATAATACACTCCCTGCTTTTTTCTTAATTCTGGATCATACTCAGTGAGGAAGGTTTCATAGAAATGGATAATCGGGTCACTGCCTTTACCTTCCTTATAATAAGTGTGTAGGATGGTTTGAATGTCTGTTACACAGAGAACTTCTGCAATATCATCTATCAAAACTTCCATAGCCTTGGGTGGTTCTTCATAAGAAATGAATTTGAAGATACTTTTTAGTACACCTAATGTGCCTGGAATATATTTATAAATCAACTCTCTGTTAAATTCTCCTGTTGCTTTCGTTCTGGCTGCAAATATGCCATAAGTAAGGGTTTGAGCATATAAATCAGCGAACTGTTCCTGAGTCAGATTATTTATCAGAAGCTTTTTAAAAGACTCATAAAATCCAAGCAGTACTTTCTTCCCTTGTTTCTGTTCTTCTGCTATTTCAAGCGAAATTACTTCATCTCTTAAGAAACGGGTTCGTTTGGCTAGTTCAACCGCTAACGCTTTTGGTGTGGTTATAGCAGGTAAAGAAAAGGAGAAATATCTTTCCAGAAGCTTGATCAATTCTTCAGCTTTTTGCAAGGGTGGTGCAGACTTAAGGTTTAAGGCTTGGAAAGAGCTGGCTATCGTAGCCATACAAACAAATTGTCCATCTTGGTATAATCTGAATTCATAAAAGTTAGTCAGAATTACATTGGGAAACACTCCCAAGTATCGTTTAAGCTGTTCGGATACGGAAACAGAGTCAAGATACATTACACTTGGTGCTTTGGCTTCTATATATCCTGTGATTTTATGTTTTCCATTCCAAACTCTGAAGTCAGGATTACCGGCTTCAGTTGCTTTAGGCAGAATAGTTATATCAATTCCTTTATTATTATTGGTCTCAGCAAAAGCAAGTAACATTTCCCTTAAATGACCATAAAAACTTTCTTCTCGGGCATCTCCCTTGTCAATGGAACTTTGTAATTGTTTTAGATATTTTGACAGAAAATCAGTATTCATAATAGTCTCTCAATTTTAACATTAGGATAATAGTTCTTCATTTACCACCTCAGATTTTATTATCTAATTACAAGTTTCAATGTCAAGTGTTTTGTAATTCTGTAATTGTATCACAAATGAAATTCGCTAGTGCTTTTTAAAATGCAAAAATTGACATAGGATATTTTTGCCATTTTCCCTTGAAATATTTTCTAAATTCGTCTAATTTTTCCAACTAGCTTCTCTTTAGCTCCTTACTAGCTTCCCTTTAGGTACCATTATGTCAAAATATAAAATATGTTGCTACACCATTTCAAAAATATAACCATCAATACATCACTTTTATGTCTCTATTCTGTCTGTATAAGTAGCTTCATTTTCTAACTAACAATTACCAATTCTCAAACAGAATAAACCCTGCGGGTTTCAATAATTTCCCCTCTCTCATTAATAATTAATAATTGATAATTAATAATTAAATACTGCCTGCGGGTTTTCACTTTTCCTGTCCATTGTGTCCATATAGTCCATTAAGTCCATATAGTCCTTTAGGACGTTTAATGTTTTGCCCAAAAATGAAGAACATAAGTATAAGACAATATCATTGTACAAATATCAGCACCACTGCTGATATATCAGCACTATTTCCATATCCTATTCGGCAACATCAACCACAATCATTTGTCTTACAACCAATTAGCCAATTTGCTAAACTTTGGCATACCGCGTGTATATATAAATAACAGATGGAGGTGGCTATGAAGATTTTATTTTTGGATGACGAGTATCCGATTTTGGAGAGTTTAAAGTATGCATTCATGCCAACACCTTATGAGTGCCGGTACATTCAATATCCTTTAGAGGCAATGGAGCTTTTACGCACAGAGCATTATGATATACTAATCACAGATTATAATATGCCGAAGCTGAACGGAATAGATATTTTGAAGAATGTCAAGAATGAAGGCATAAAAACAGAGGTAATCATTATCACAGGATTTGCTGATGTCAACAATGCCATTGATGCTGTGAATTATGGAGCATATGGTTTTTTCAGAAAGCCTTTAAACATAAATGAGCTTTTGAAGACAGTAATGCAATTTGAAAAGCAAAAGAATCTTGATATTACGAAGAAAGTTGATACCAAAAAACTGCAGGAAGAATACAGAAAATTAAAACGAACCTATAACGAATTGAAGCGTTCTTTACCTCAGAAAAAGGGGGAAACAAAATGAAACGAAATGATATTTTCGATGATAAAGAGATAATCGTTAATTTTGTTTCCGAGACAGTAGAAATGCTGGATGAGGTTGAACCCAAAATTGTAGAGCTGCAGGAAAGAGTTTTAAACGAAGGCGTGTTTGATGCAGAATTAATAAACTCCGTTTTCAGATTGTTCCATACCTTGAAAGGCTCTGCCGGATTTTTGGAATTAGGCAATCTCGAAGCTGTAACCCATGAGGCTGAAAATTTGCTCGATCTCTACCGTAAAGGTAAGATGCAGATCACTCCTGATCAGATGGAGTTAATCTTTAAAACCTGCGACTTTATCCGCAAAACCATGTCCAATATCGAGAAATTTGCCAGTGATCAGGGTTTTGAATTAGAAGTAGATGAAATCTTACAGGATTATTCGACTTTAAGAGATTCAGAATCAGAGCGTTCCAAACCAAAAGAAAACCCCAACCTGATGCAACCTTCCAAAACCGATGATACATTACCCGGACATTCTGCCAAAGTAATAGACAGTTTTATTGAAGAAGTAAATAATATTCTCAATGCTATCGATTTTGAATTATCCAAACTGGAAATCAATTCTACTGACAGTACTGCCATAGAAAACATTATTGAATATACGACACTATTTAAAGAAAAATCCCAGGAATTGGGATATGATGATATGGTCATGGTTCTGCAGAAGTTCCAGAATTACTTTGTTAACTGCAAAGACGGGCAGATCATTAATTATAAAGAAAATGTGTCGTTTTTAATCAAGATTGTAGAAGTAATTAACGGCGGATTGATCAAGATCAAGCAGGGCAATATTGATTATATGGTCAGCAGTATGGGTTTGATCGCCTTTTTAGATGATATGATAATAGAATCCAAGACCAAACAAGAACCTGCACCCAAGAAGGAAACCACAAAAAAGACTGGTAAAGAACCTAATCAACAAATATTAAAGGTACTTCCTGCTGAAAAGTCCAAACCAAGCAAATCTGAGGTTGATGTAAAGCCGACAGAACCAGAGATTGCTCCCATACCTGCAGAGCCGGAAGTTATCTCTGAACCAGAAGAAATTGTAGCAGAATTCACAGCTCCTGAAGAAGAGGAAGATGAAGCGATTTCTATACAGGAATACGAGGATTCAGCAGAATTGAAACAATCAAATACTGCCAAAACAGACTTATTGAGCCTAAAGAATAAGAAATATAATACAGATGAAGTTGAAAAAATTACCAGAAGCTCAATCAAGGTTGATGTGGATAAAGTCGATAAACTGGTGAACTGGGTGGGTGAATTAGCCATAGCCGAATCAATGGTTGTACAGAATCCCTTGCTGAAAGATCTGGATGATTCCGGTTTTGAAAATGCAGTTTACAACTTACACAGGATTATCTCTGAAATCCAATACACCGCCATGTCTTTAAGAATGGTGCCGGTGGAAAGTACCTTCAAAAAAATGCTCAGATTGGTAAATGAACTTTCACGAAAGACCGGTAAAAAAATTCATTTAACGATCAAGGGAGAAGACACTGAACTGGACAAATCCGTAGTCGAAGCTCTCAATGATCCCTTAGTTCATATTTTACGTAACTCTATTGACCACGGCATCGAAACCCCGGAAGAACGGATCAAACTTGGCAAGAGTGAAACAGGTAATATTACCTTGATGGCTACTCAGGAAGGTGCTGAGATTCATATCAAAATTGAAGATGACGGCCGTGGGATGAATAAGGAAAAAATTCTCAAAAAAGCTATTGATAATGGTTTGATAAAAGACTCTGTCGGACTCAAAGACAGTGAAATATATAATTTTATCTTTGAACCAGGTTTCTCAACCGCAGACAAGATCACCGAAGTATCCGGACGCGGTGTCGGCATGGATGTGGTCAAAAGAAACATGGAAAAGGTCAAAGGTAATATTGAAATCAACACTCAGGCAGGAATTGGCACCGTCATTACTCTTCGCATTCCTTTAACAATGGCGATCATGGATGGCATGCTGGTACAGATTGGTGATAATTTTTATACTATCCCGCTAATGTCGATCAAGGAATTCTTCCAACCTACCTCGGATATGGTGACGATGACTCCCGACAGACAGGAAATTGTCTGCGTCAGAAACGAACTCATCCCGGTTATCCGTCTGCACAATATTTACAATATAACACCCCTCTCCACCAAATTGGAGGAAGGAATTTTGATCATAGTAGAAAGCAGAGGAGCAAACTTCTGTTTCCTCGTGGATAACATAGTCGGACAGCAACAAGCCGTAATCAAAGCTCTTCCTGAATATCTGAGCAATGTGAACGGTATATCAGGCTGTACAATATTGGGTAATGGAGAAATTTCCCCGATAGTTGATATAAACGGAATAGTAAATAAGATCAAAGAAACAGAGGAATATTAACATGCAGAATAGAGCAGGTGTCAGGTGTCAGGTGTCAGGTGCCAGAGGTTCGCGGGAAAGCGAAACGCTGAACTTTACTTCACTGCCTACTGCCCACTGCCCACTGCCAACTAAATTTATCCCCCCCCCCCCTCAAAAAAAGTGTCAACCGCCCCCCTCCATGAGCCCTCCTTCCATTTAAACAAGGAGTTGTTAGGAGTAAGAATGAAA
>CAYQPF010000198.1:0-7792 GCA_964419225.1 uncultured Candidatus Cloacimonadota bacterium
AGCGAAATGACGGGAATTTACAAAAGAATAAAACAGGGCAAAAGGAACACCCAGTATAGCTTGTCGGGAATAAAAGAAGAACTGCTCGAAAAGACAAAAGACAAAGGGGCCTTGCTGTGCGACATTGAAACATTCAACTTCATACACAATCTGGAAAAAATGAGGGCGAAACGATTCAATCAAATTACTTGTATCGTTTTGCTTTCTGTTATTCAGAATGGCTCTACCGTAAAATCGGACGAAATGCTCAGTGGTGAGATGGATAAGATCCTTGGTATCCTATTAGAAACATTACGCAGTACAGATGTGGTTTCAAAATGGAGCGGAAACCAGTTCCTGATCCTTCTGATCGGCATGCCGGTGGATCACATCGAAACCGCTTTCAAGCGGATTACCGACGCATACTGCATGGGATCCACTTCGGATTTCAAGATTGTCAAGAGCATCAATCAGATATGATAATCCTAGCCTTTTATTAACCCTGATTCCATCGGATACCATAAGTTTTAAAATTAATAAAGTACTTCTTTTATTCATTCGTGTCATGTTATCATGATTATACTATCTTTCAGCGTACTGTTCTATGTGACGATTTATTTGATGTTTACATATGTTTTGAATATAGATTCATAAAAAAAAGACTGTCAGAAAATATCAGACAGTCCTAATTCTATATTGTCTCAATCTGTTCTTCCGTAACTTCAAAAGCACCACGAAGTATATCACTAGAGAATTTTCGATATTGGCTTGATGTATATGGAAAGTTTTTATTTGAAAAATCAAAATCCCATTTGCTAAACACCTTATCATAGAAGTCGAAGTTTTGAACACCATTGATACTTAATTGCCTCGTGAGTGCTATAATAAAGCCATTGAGAGAAATAACTGATAGCAGTTTTGAGTTTTCCGTATCATTCCAGTACTTTATTAAATTTTTCTTGATGGCACCAAAATAATTTCTCAACACTCCCGTGCAGAATTTAACATAGTTCTGTATGGCTGTATCATTATTAGCATTTAGTGCATTTTTGTCTCCATCCCAATTATTAAAAAGACTTTGTTTGCTATCAGTTGGGGTAGTAGTGACAAGATATCTCAAAGCGAATCGAACGATAGACGCAGTTTTAATTTTTCCGGTTTCAAGTGAAGAAACTTGAAAGAGATTTTGGAACACACCCTCCTTGTTTAATTTCTCAATAATAAACTGTGCAATACTTTCGTCTGCAATGGGGTTTTTAATACGTTTGATTTGTAGCAGTACATTCTGTGGAACAGGTTTAGCGTTTGAATTTATATCAAGGAAAATTTCACTTTGAATGCGGGCTCTTTCTTCTGATTTCATATCTTTCGGGAAAACTAATCCTGTCACAAGAAGATGTAGTTGTTTTCGTAATTCGGTTATTCTTCTTTCTTGTTTGTTGTCAATTCCGCTTTCATAGTGTGCAAATATTCTATGTTGTCCATCAATGACACATATGCTGTTCATTTCTTTTGGAAGGATCAACTTGCAATTACCTTCAAGATTACCTATTTCATCAACACTTTTATAATGTTTAGATGCATCTAAAAAAGCAACATTGTCAGGTAATGCAACAATGATGTTATTATAAAATGATTCGCCTTTTGATTGCAAGAATTCTCGTATACTATTTATTTTATTTTTATCAATTAATCGCTGATATAGCCAGATTGACTCGTCCCAATTATCTTTTCTGAGTACGTAGCAAGTATTTAGCAAATCTTCTGCAGACATCATAAAAGAAACAATTCTGACTCGATTCTTTAATCCTGTAAATTCTTTTGGATATATTATAGGTGCAGTTATCTGCGTACTACTGCTTGAACTACTAATTAAGCCTATTTGGTCACTTGTTAGGTTAAGATATCTGAACACTTCATTCCTTGCGGACAATTTAATACTTTTAACAATCCATTGAAAATACTCGAGCGTTTTTGGCTGAACAAACTTTAGGTTATCAAAAAGCGCATAGTCCTCTTCTGATAAGAGAACTTCGTTTTTTGATATATATAGTCCGAATACTTTTATACGACCAATATCATACTTTTTAAGAATTTCGGATTCTTCAGGGAAAAGATCAATTAATTTAGTAATAAAGTCGGTCAAGCTTTTTTTGATTTCGCCAAAAGCCTCATTCTTTGTCCGAATATGATCGCGAATGTCACTGGTTTTTACTGTGTCTTCACACAACAACCATATATTCTCGTAAATAAACAATGAATCAATTTCGACTTTTCGTAAACCAATAATCATTTCATGGTCATTTGTGGGGATATATTCAAAACCAACGCTCGTAAATGTATTTCTAATTTTTCTTTTGAATGCTATCTTGTGTCGTTTCAGCTGCTGCTCAGGTGTGAGCGGCGGTTTCTTTCTACTCTTTTTCATTTTTGCCCTCCCTGATTTTACGGAATTCTTCCGGTAGCTTTGCAACTGCTGTGTTTTGATTTGGCTCGACCACAGGTTTATCTTCTCTTATTCGAATATTTCCGTTAGCGGCTTCATACAGACGATTTTTTGAGATGTCATAATAATTTTCTTGGATTTCTGCTCCAACAAATTTTCTTCCTTCTATGATTGCAGCAACTCCAGTTGTTCCAGATCCGGAAAACGGATCTA
Organism: uncultured Candidatus Cloacimonadota bacterium; assembly: GCA_964419225.1. Taxonomy (GTDB): domain Bacteria; phylum Cloacimonadota; class Cloacimonadia; order Cloacimonadales; family CAYQPF01; genus CAYQPF01. The sequence continues at coordinate 2,639 of CAYQPF010000198.1, forward strand.
AAACTACACCCTCAAAAGGTGTTAATGCGTTAATTAATCTTTGTGGAATTGCTACTGGAAATTGACAGGGATGATTAGTCTTTTCGAGATGATTTGCATTCACATTTGGTATAGTCCAAACATCAGATGGATTTTTTCCAAGCGGATTCCCACTAAATTCCCCTTTGTGCGGTCCTTTATATGATCGCTTGCCAGGATATTTTTGCGGCACTCTGATATCATCCAAATTGAATATAGTTTGTTCACCTTTAGTAAACCATAAAATCACTTCGTGGCGTCCGCTAAAACGATTCGTGCTATTTAGCCCATGGCCAAAAGTCCATATAATGCGATTTCTTAGTATCAAAGGCGTACATCTATCCTTACTTAATGATGTAAAAAGCTCGTATATTATGTAGTCAAGAGGTACTATGCACTTATCAGAAACATGATAGCCTACTTGCCAACAGATACTTCCTCCAGTTTTAAGTACACGATACATATCGTTAAAAATATTAATATGTTGCTGCTTAAATGTCTCTACATCATCATGAGGATCTTCGTAAGCCTTTCCAATGCAATATGGAGGCGAAGTAACAATTAAGTCTACAGATTCGCCCGGCATATTCTTTAATAACTCTAAACAATCTCCATTGAATAAAGTGACTTTGTTTCCTTTTTTATATGTTTTGTATATTCGCATCGTTTCACCACTCAATAATAATTCCTTAACTGAAATTTTACCAGTCAATACTTGTATAATTCGCAATACATATCATTTCCACAATCAATAATATGTATTTTTAACATCAAACAAGGCTATTATATTCCGGACTTTCTCCGATTACATTCTTTACAAAGCATCTGGCAGTTTCCAGCATTGCTTTTACCTCCATCATGCCATGGCGTGATATGGTCGCCTTCCATTTCTTTGTAGTCAAAATGTTCTCCGCAGTTGGGACAAATGCCGTCTTGACGTTCATATGCTTCACGTTTTTGATTTTCACTGAATGCACGAATATTCAAATGGCTTTCATTGTCGGCTAGAACATATGGATATATTCCTTTCTTATTTGTAACATCATCATCTATCATAAGTGTTTTTATTTTTGTTTCAAGCACATTAGGGTCTAATTCTGTATCTTTATATATGTCGTACAGAAACCCCCAACCTATTCCTTTCATTTCATTGCGTTTAGTAGGGAAAATTGTTTCAACCCATTCAACAACACGTTTGAAATAAATCCATATTTGATTTGCATTTTCATCATGCTGGTGCAAAGCCATATAATTTTCAATAGAACTGAGGTTATCACGATTAGCAATCCATTCTATAGCTGTTTCAAGATACTCTTGTCTTATTGGAGAACCACTAACATAATCTTTTGCCATATTATAAGCAGCACAAGTTGGTTTTGAAAAATGTACCTTTGCATCTGACAACCACGTTCCTGTGTATGCGGTATTCCTCAATTCTTGTGCTGTTAAAGGTTTTCCTGCAATGTTGATAACCTTAAACCACTCATGAACTTCAGAAGGCGTTCCATTGCAGATATAAATATCCAACAAATAATCGTCAATCTGTTTTTGCAAATCTTTTTCTAAATTAAAGTAATACTTTTCATCAACTGCAAATGTTCGTTCACTTTCCGCTGTATATCTACAAATTGAAATTGTGCGTTGCTGTCCGTCCATTAATTCATAATGACCGTTTTCTGTTTTAGCCCAGTACATTATATTGAGTGGAAAACCTTTTTTGACAGTGCGGATAACCTCATCCCGTTCTTTCGGTGCATAAACATATTCTCGCTGATACGGAGGACGAACATCAAGTTTTTCCCCATAAGCAACAATTCCTTCAACTCCATCGAGACCTTTTTCCTCATATCCATTTGTTAAATCTCTTATTGATATTTGTATTCTTTCAATTTTCATATATTATCCCCTCTATGTATTATATTACGGTTTCTTATTGCAATTCGCTTATATTTTACTTTTCCATTAATAACAGGTTTAGCCAAATCCAAGTCGTTCGAGGCACTTCCACCATCAAATTTTCCTAAAATCTCAAACTGCTCATCACAATGGTATGCTAAATATGTTATTGGTACTCCCAATATTTTGTCTGTGTTTAAAGGAATTTCATTGTAATATTCAACGTGAATGGCATCGTAAGTATCATATGTCGGATATTTTTCGGGAGTATAGTGTTTATACAAATCTAATGGTAGATGACGTATAGCAATATCCATATTTGTAAACCAACAAATATTACCCAATCTACGCCATTTTTGTCCATTTTCATCTTTTTTATAATCTGTTTCCTTTTCTTCGTAGTAGTCGGGGACTTTAAACCAAAAATGTCCCGCATTATAACCAAGCCACATTTTATTGTTTTTAAAATAATGGAAAATTTCTTTAAAAGTGATATGGTTCATATTTCCTAAAACAAGAAATTGTTTCCCGCTTTCTGCAATGAGAGGTATGTATTCTTTCATTAAAGAAAAAGGTGGATTTGTAACAACAATATCGCATTCTTCAAACAGTGCTAAACATTCTGAAGAACGAAAATCACCATCTCCATCTAATAAAGTCAATGTATTTTTGTTATTGCTTAAGAGATACTCTACATCCGACATATCAATTGTATCGTTGCCATCTTCATTTTTAACCTCTGAAATTTCTATTTTGTATGGTTTTTTACCCTCTTTTTCAGTAAATAATATTTCTTCTTCATTAAATAGAGTTAGCTGAGTATAAATAATTGGAGAAGTAGCATAGCAAGTTGTTATAAGCTTTCTAAGCTCAAGCGTGTTAAAGTTTAAAGCAAAATACTTAAAGAAATTGCTTTCATATGGGTCGTCACAATTACACAATACAACCTTGCCTTTAAAGTACTTACGATAATGACGTAATTCTTCTTCAATTGTCGATAACTGTGTGTAGAACTCATCGGTTTTCCCTGCTTTTGACATATGCAAATTGCTATTGTCCGCCATTTTTATTTCCTCCTATTATCTATAAACGAACACTTCATCCATCTCCTAAGTGCATAATGTAAGTTCGCTTATCTTATTTCCATTTGCTATCTGCGGCAAACCACTTTTTTGTAAATTCTTGTTTTTTTACTACTGCACCGTAAGGTAAAGAAAGGAAAGTTTTCATTGTTTTAAGAATGGTTCTGAAGTCATCCGTCTTTGTGTTAATTTTCTTTATAAACGCTTTCCACTTTTTCTGCATACCGTCATCGGCATCAAAAGTCATGATCTGCTCAAATTGCTCTGCTGTAAAAGCGTGGTTGCGGTTTTCAAAGGTTTTGGCGAGTGCTTCACACAAGGTGTTGCCGTCAAAATTGAATTTATTTGCAAGATAGTATATATCGTAATAGTCCTTCATTCGGCTTGAAAATTCCATCAGGTTTAAAATAGCATCCAACTTTTCCGCAATAGTAGTTTCGATAGAATAGGTATTTATATTCGGAGCCTTAAAATCGTTAAGCTGTGTTGGAATTTTTCGATTTTCCTGCTGTGGTACTATAACATCACCCACTCCGAAGTCAATACCAAATGTGGTTCGAGTGTTTTTTATATGTGCAACGATAGTCACACCAATACCAGTATACTTTTTGGCAATAGCAATAGGTACAATGCTTTTTACTTCAAATGTGATGAAGTCGTTTTCTGTGTCAGATGCAATAATCTCTGATAACACTACCTTTAACTGCTCAGGGGTATTAGGTATTTTTCTTAGTAGAAAATCTACATCTACGGTTACACGACTGTCAAAGTCGGTAATGGAATAGAGGAAGAGTCCGCCTTTTAAAATGAGGTTGTCCGTATATTTTGAAGCTTCAACTCGACGCAGAAATTCCTCTTGACAGAAAAGCTGCAAGCATAGTTGATAGCTTCTCCCGCTTTCAGCTGCTTTATTTTTAAGTCTTGCAAGTACGGATGACGCTATATCAACCATTCAGCATTACCTCCATAAGTTCGGTTACTTTTTTATAAAGATGCATTTCCTTTGCGTATTTTGAAAGATTGGTAAGATTTTGCTTATCGTCGGAAGCATAGGCGTTAACCGCTTTATTGAAAAGCTCATTGTCAAGTTTGGTACGGTACTTGAAGCAATCACAAATGGTGCGCTCACGGTCATATATCGAAAGATTCACACCATTAAAATCAGCTGTTTCTTTTCCGAGATTAAAGTATTGCTTTTGAATATAATATGCTTTAAGTGGGACAGTATCTATTTTTAGCTTTGTTCTTGAAATTGTTCGTGGAACTGCAATTGTCCAAAGGCGGGGAGCAAAATCACTGTATCCATAATGAAACAGAGCAGATTCCACACAAACAATACCTTCGGGCAACAGGGCAGCCAGAAGCTTTTCTTCAGTTATATCATTTGTCTTTGGCAATTGATATAATCCGTGCCGAATACGCTCAATAAACCCTTTTTTACAAAGGTTAGCGACATCGTATGTTGAAAGACCTGATGCAATAAAATCTGCCGTTTTAGCGAGACCACCATTTTTAATTATTACTTTTTTCACAATATCCATTTTACTCACGCGTTTACCAACTTTTATTACACAGAGTTTAGGTTTAGTGTATAAAAAATATTATAGTATGGCAACCCTAAAAATGCAACAATTTTTCGCACACAATTTTTTAAATTTGAGTTTTAAAAATTTTCGATTAAATTTATCTCAAGCATAGATTATATTAATAAACATAGTAATAAACCTCTTTTTTACTATTCTGTAACGAATAGCAATCAGAGCACGTTATCATTTCGATAACATTTTGATAACAATCCATCAATCCGGTCACATTGCCCTGGATGTTGGTGACATAGTAGTATTCGTTGCCGTTCCAGCGCATGGCGAGCAACTTGCCGTTCCCGTCATATTCAAAGCCGGCAAGGTTTTTTTTTGCGTAACGAAAAGGCCTTTTATTTGCACCAGCAAATGAGATTGAAAAAAGAGTGGAGGGAGAGTGTGATGAGATTGTGCAATGCTATAATCCAGATACGAAGATGGGGAGAAATGAGAAGATGACTACAACTTCAAAAGAAATCCATAAGAAGAAGGATTCATCCGTCAAAAAAGTCGTTAAGCGGACAGTGGACATTATATTGACTGTAGTTCTTTTAGCGGTTATTTTATTGGCTGTCTAT
>CAYQPF010000199.1:0-7699 GCA_964419225.1 uncultured Candidatus Cloacimonadota bacterium
AATCTGTTTATTGAACGAATTAAAGGGTAAAACTCACAATTGAGGTGTAGCTTAATAAGAATACAGGGCAGCTTCGGTTGCCCTTTTTCGTTTTTACCAGCCCTCGAGAATATCTAAAATACATATGTATAATATCAAAAATATTTTTATTACCACTATCCAACAAAACCAAGATCTCTAACTTGTTGTAAATAAGTAGTATAGATAAATGTGGTATATTTGGCACAGGGGTTGCTTTTAAAGAAAGTAAGAATAATATTAAATGGAGGAGAAAATGAAAAAGACCACATTAAGTCTAATTTTAATCGCGAGCTTGATGCTCGGATTAACCGCCACAGCGTTTGCTGACGATTCCAAAGTAAGTAAAACTTACAAAACAACTGAAATTTGTACAGCAGGTGGAAAAACAGTTTTGTACACATTCAACAATGACCTGGAGAAAGCAATAACAGAAAAAGTAATGCTAAAACTGGATGATGTTGATGCTAAATTTGCTGAGAAATCAGTACAGATCAAGATGAACATTGATAAAAATGCTATGTCAGCAGATGAAAAAATGAGTTCTCCTTATATGGGAATTTATGTCGAAGAGTTATCTTTAGCCAAAGCTAAAGCTTTGAATTATAATAAATTCTACGGTGTATTGATTACCGGTATTGTATCGAACTCTCCTGCAAAATACTATCGTTTAATGGAAGATGATATTATTATGCAGATGGGTGACAGTAAAATCGAAGATCAGGATTCTTTTAATAAAGTAAAAGATTCATTTTATGTTGGTGATTCTATTCAAATCGTAGTATTCAGAAGCGGATCAGAAAAGACAGTACCTTTTAAGTTTGGCAGCAGAGAACAAAAAGATGATTTTAATTTTGGAACTTTTGGGACAAATGATATTACCGTAACTGCTACCAAGGCAGAAGGAAAGAAGTTGAGTGTTGGTTTTGGTGGTGGAACCTGGATGCCTATGTGGTTTGCAGTTGATTTAGACGATGTAAATGGTTTGTTACATGAAGGTCAATTTGGTAAAGTAGGCTCTGACAGTGGAATTTTACTTCAGGGCGGTGGTGGAAAAGGTAATGTCGGCAAAGGAATTTTCCTTGGCGGAATGGGTGCCGGCTATACTATAGATCGCAAGAAGAATGTAAGATTGGAAGATGGATCTTCTGTCATCAGAAGAATGACATATAACATTGGGTTTGGTGGCGTTACACTTGATAAGAGATATGCGATCAGTAGAAAGATCATTGTTTCTCCGGGCTTTATGATTGGTGGCGGATCTCAATCTGTTGAGTTATCCCAGACTGATGGAAGTTATGATTGGGATTCAACCAATGTTAATTTATCAAACAAATACAATAATTCGATTCAATATAAAAGAAGTTTTATACTCATTCAACCCAAGTTTGAATTAATGTACAGAATTAATGGCTGGCTAGGTCTGAGAGTAGAAGCAGGATATCTTTATGGATATTCCTCGAATAATGGCTGGAAGTCAACCATCAGCGGAGACGAGTTCGAAATAGATAATTCACCTAATACCAGATTCCAGGGCTATACAATTAGTGCAGGACCTTGGTTTGGGTTTTAAATAATCCTCCCTACATCTCCTAACAATCCTCATGGGAATGGGCAACCATTCCCATTTTTGTTTTAAAAAACCCTTGTAAAAAAAAGCCACATTATTATTATTAGTTTTTAGAATTAAAAGTTAATTGGAGGATAGATGAGTAAATTAATGATAAGTGTATCAGGGATAAGAGGGGTGTTTGGGGAATCTTTAACACCAGAGACAGCATTAAAGTATGCGGCACATTATGGAGTGTTTTGTCAGAGAGGGAAGATTGTTGTGGGCAGAGACTCTCGAACGACAGGAATAGCGATGTTGCATGCTGTGATGGCGGGTTTAATCTCGGTGGGTTGTGAAGTTGTAGATTTGGGAATAGTATCTACCCCTACAGTATTATTGGCTGTGGAAGAGTCAGATGCCAGTGGTGGGATAGCTATTACAGCATCACATAATCCGGCCCAATGGAATGCCATGAAGTTTGTTGCATCGAACGGAATGTTCTTATTCCCGGAAAATGCTAAAACATTTATAGATAATTTAGATAATGCAGTACCTTATGCGGATTGGAAATCAATGGGAAAAGTTACAACAGATGCAGAAGCGATTGACAGGCATATTAAGAAAATATTGGATATTTCCTATTTGAATATTGAATCAATTAAGGCAAAGAAATATAAAGTAGTAATAGATTGTGTGAATGGGGCAGGTGGATTGATTGTCCCCAAATTATTAGAGAAATTAGGCTGTGAAATAATTGAACTAAATTGTGAACCTACCGGTGTATTTGCTCATGTAGCGGAACCTTTGAATGAGAATTTAACACAATTGGAAGCGAGAGTAAGAGAGACTGGTGCAGATATAGGTTTTGCGACAGACCCGGATGTGGACAGATTATCAATAGTATCAGAGAAGGGATATTGTTTAGGTGAGGAGTTTACCTTATTATTATCAGAGAAATTTGTATTAGCCAAGAAGAAAGGTGATATTGTGACCAATCTCTCATCTTCGATGGCTTCTGAGGATATTGCCACAGCATTTGGAGTGCAGGTGCACAGAACAAAAGTCGGGGAGATCAATGTCGGTAAATTGATGCAGGAGATAAAGAGTCCTATTGGTGGTGAAGGCAATGGTGGAGTGATCTGTCCTGAGGTTCATTATACACGGGATGCACCTGTAGGAATAGCTTTGATTCTGGCATATATGGCCCAGGAAGATAAGCCGGTGTCCGAGTTGGCAGAAGCAATACCGCATTACTATTTTGCCAAGGAAAAACTGGAAGTACATGCATCAGAACTGGATCAGATTATGTTGAATACAGAGATTGCTTTCAGTAATGAAAAAATTGATCGTACTGATGGTTTCAAGGTATTGGGAGACAAGTATTGGATTCATATCCGTAAATCAGGGACTGAGCCAATAATCCGGGTATATTGTGAAGCAGAGACAGCTGAGAAAGCTGCAGCGATTTGCAAAGATACGATAGCAAAAATCAGAGGTTAGATATTAACAAAAAAGGAGGTCTTTTTAGACCTCCTTTTAATTATACAGAGCGAACTTCTTTTATTTCAGGAATGTCTTCCTTCAAAACTCTTTCAACTCCGGCTTTAAGGGTTAAGGTAGCCATAGGGCAGCAACCGCAAGCACCTTTAAGTCTAACTTCGATAACTGCGTCATCAGTAATGTTAACTAATTCAACATCGCCACCGTCAGCTTGTAGGGATGGGCGGATTTTATCCAGGCTTACCTGTACTTTTTCTTTAGTAATCATAATACCTCCAATTTATAATATATTGATTAAATGCTATTTGCCAAGTCATTTGTTTTTTTATAAGGGATTTTAATTATAACTTTTGTGCCGTTATATGTTTCATAGGAGACATCGGCTTGAAGTTGTGAGGATAAAATGTGAATAAGTTGCAATCCGAAAGATTTGATATGGGTGGAGTTTTCATCAACGCTAAATCCCACTCCATTGTCAGAAATACATAAAGTAAAGATATCCGTGTTACTAATTTGTTCCAGAATAATTTTCCCCGAGGATTTTCCTTGAAAAGCATGTTTAAAACTGTTGGAGAGAATTTCATTCAGCAAAAGGCCAAAGTGAATAGCTGTACCGATTGATACAGTAAGAGAGGAATCAATATTGACAATAGTTTCGACAGGTATTTCAGAATTTGTATAAATCTGATAAACATAAGTAGAAAGATTGTAAATGTAATCATGCAGGTTCAGGATATCGAGTTTATCACTTTTTTGGGCCATTTCGTAAATAATGGCCAAAGAACGGATTCTGGCTTCAGTATCAAACAAATATTTGTTAATTTTGTCGTCCTGAATATATTCTGACTGTAATTTGATCAAACTGATAATAAGCTGCAGGTTGTTTTTAACTCTGTGCTGTAATTCTCTAAGGAGCACTTCATTGTTGTGAAGAGTTGATTCTACAATTTGGTTGTTGTTTGATTGATTGCTAAGGTCAATATTCACACCGCAGATAATTTTAGGCTGATCTCTGTCAAATTCAGCTATAAAGGATTTGCATAAGCGTTTATGAAAGGAGCCGTTTTTGCATTTAATAAGAAAGACATGATCTTTTAAAATGTCATTATCGGGGAGATTTTGGGTTTGAGCTAAAAATACTTCTCTATCATCTTTGGGGATCAATAGTAAGAAGGAATCAAGTGTTTGAGGAAATTCAGCAGGATGATAGCCCAGTGTTTCGGCAAACTTCCTACTTATTTTGAGAGATCTACTGGCGAGGTTGGTCCAAAACCAGCCATCACTAATTTCTTCCAGGAGATCAAAGGTGTCTTTACCGGGAATATTTTCAGATGTTTTAACAGTGTTTTGAATTTGGTAGCACAGGGTTTCACTGTTGTTTAAACATGGGAATCTATACAGAGTGATAATAGCTTGAAGTCCTTTATTGATGGGAGTGTTAATCAGACAATTTAGATCAATAAGGAAATTATGGTTTTGCAGATCTATGATTCTGTGTGTTTTGAGATCGAGCAAGTCCAGACATTTGGGGAGGTAAGTATTTTTCAGTTCGGCAGATTTTCTGCCAAACAGGATTTCAGCACTGTTATTCAGATGAAGAATCTTTCCATTTTGTTCAGTGGTAACAATTGCATCTGATGATTTTGCTATGAAATTCTGAATATTTAAATGGAAGTTAAAGATTTTGTCTTGGAGGTTTATATTTGTAATGATATTGTCAAGATGGTTAGAGAAATCAAGATCATTCAAGGGTTTAGTAATAACATAAGTTCTCTCGGAAATGTCAATTTCCTGGAGAAAACTGCTTATTGAAAACTGAGTGAGAAAGATGAATCTTATATCAGGTATTTTAACATATTTTAGAATAAAGGATTTAATCGAACTGAAGTTTGTATAAGAGATGTCCAGAATTATTAAATTGAATTCAATTTCAATTTTAAGAGGAATTCTTTCGACATAATCAAACTGATATAAGACCCGATGTCCTAGTTTAGACAGACAGTTGTTGATGAGTTCTTTATTGAACTTATCTTCTGAAATTAAAAAGATATTGTGGGATTTTAACATAAAAAAAAGACCTCGCTAGAGGTCTTTATAATTTCTGAGCTTATTAGGCAAGATTAAGTTTAGCCGGGTCTGTAGCGTGGCAATATTTACATAATTTTACAGTTTTGTCTCCGACTTTTAATTCATGTATAATCTTAATTCCGGTCTTTTTACAAGCTGGACAGGTTCCTCTTCCATGAGCAGGGACATCTTTTAATCCTTTGCCTCTATGATTCTTTCCCATCATAATCTCCTTTGATATATTTTCATTTACAAGATTTATGAAACTGTGGAGAAGTCAAGTAAAAATACATTTAATATTATTGAATTGAGTACTTTTCAGAGATTCGAGAGTTATGGGAGAGTTTTTAGTGATAAAATCTAATTGATTTATCAGATATACTGGTTTGTTTATGCTATCCAAAATGAATCCTGCTTTTTGGTAAGGAGCATCTGTTTCAAAAACATATCTGCCATCCAGGAGGATTTGTTGTAGTATTTTAAGGTGTTTATCGTCTCTGAGAATAGCTGATCCCAAAGAAAAGAAAGTGTTTAATTTGAGAAAGTCCTTATAGACTTCAAGAGAGTTGCTAAAGGAATGATAGATATAAGTTATCTTAGGGAATTTTTTAATGATCTTCAAAACTTCATAAGGAGTTTTCACGACATGGAGAATAACCGGAATATTGTAGCTGTCGGCAAGGATAAGCTGTTGAGTGAATAGATTTATTTGCCTTTCCCAGTCTGAAGAATTTTTGTCGAGTCCGCATTCACCGATGGCTATGATCTTTTTATTATCGAGTAAGCTGATCACAGGAGAAAGATCAGGATATTTAAGGTATTGAGGATGAATTCCGGCAGACCAGTACAGGTTGGGAAAATTCTGATAAGAGTCGATCAGATCATATTGTTCCGGGTAAAGAGCACAGGAAATGGAATAGAGAATATTTTGAATTTCTGCCTTTTCAAGCTCGATCGCTAGATCATTTCTGCTGTAATCCTGAGCGTGCCAGTGTGTGTCCACCCAGGAGAGCTTGTCAAACATTACAAACCGAAAGAACTAATGTTTTCTTTGGCATGAGCGTAGGCTTCAGGAGTGTCTATATCGAGCCATTGAAAGGGTTTGTCCGTAAAAACAGCTTTCATTATTCTTTGGTCAATCAACTGGGAAATTCCGGCACTGATCGAGTCTTTTCCTGTCAGTAATGCATTTTCGAAAGCTGTAAAGAAGTTGTTATTCAATCTGAAGATACCACAATCGATACAGTTGTAATCGGAGATCTCTTTTCCGATCTGAACCAGAAAATCATTTTCTACCCGAACTTTGGTTGCATCGTCAATGTCGAATATTTCTTTGGGAAATGGATCGACCAGCAGAAGGTTGGCAGATTCAGGAGAAGAGATAATTTTCGCAACAGCTTCAGGCCGGACAATATGGTCAGACATCGATAAAATAAAAGATTCATTGTTAACAGCTTCCTTGACTTTATAAACGGAAAGGCCATTGCCTTTGTCCCATTCTGTATTTTCTACAAATCTGATAGGTAGAGGGAAATTATGGGATGCTATGTATTCTCTGATATATTGCTGATTGAAACCAACGACAAGGATTATTTCCGTAATACCTGCAACTGTCAGGCTATTTATAATACTGGAAAGAATCGTACCCTTTCCAAAAGGAAGCAGAGTTTTGGGAACCTGATCGCTGACATCCCAGAGACGGCTGCCATAACCGGCTGCAATAATTACACCTTTCATATTTTATCCTTCGTTGTTATGTCCGCCTTCAGCATAAAGTTCTTCCATTTTAGCAATGAACCTTTCTGAGGCGTGACCGTCAAGTTTGTAGAAATATTTATTCCTGAACATGTCAGCTGTTGCTTTCATCTCAGGAGTGGGGTTGAGAGCTATTTTAATAGCTTCTTTCAACTGTTTGCCGGACTGTATGTGTGGGAAAGCACCTTTGAGGAATTCTCTGTTATCTATCTCTAAGAGTGGCTGACCATCGGAATGATTCAATTGATCGCAGGGCAGGTCATAAACAATTCCGAATTTGCCAAAAGCTATGAAATCAAACACTGTGCTGGACGCTTCACTGAGGATGGTATCTGCTGCATAGTAATAGGGGACGATGCTAAATTCACTAAATGGCAATAAACGTGCATGAGGGTATTTTTTGACTCTCTTCTCGTAGATTCTATGCTGTTTGTGAGATGCATATTTTCCCATCCAACTGTAGGGGTGGAGCTTAATGATCAGATTATAATCTTTTGTCTGTTCGAAGATGTCATCTTTAATATCGTAGAGACAGGTTGGTTTGTAGGTGGGTGCGAAGAGAACAGTTTTTTTCTTAGGATCCAAACCAAGCTTCACCAGAAGATCTTCCCGATTGTATATGTTTTGAAAATATAAATCCAGTTTGGGTAAGCCGATCAAATGTACTTCACTGCTCCCCAGATCCGGGCAATTTAATAAAGAATTAACTCTGTGTTCGCCTTCAACAAAGATTTGGTATTTATGACCTTTAGCCCGGGCCAGGTTTCGGTACAAAATGTTCTTGATCCCTGTACCATGATTCAAAAA
>CAYQPF010000200.1:0-7682 GCA_964419225.1 uncultured Candidatus Cloacimonadota bacterium
TAATTATCGCTAAAAATGTTTGACCCATCAGCTTATACTTTGCCACTAATCCGTCTTTAGCTTTCTTGAAATTCTTCAAATAATCATCAACAAATCCCAAAACTCCAAGCCAGATCAAAGTAAACAACATCAACAGAATGTAATTGTTCAACAAATTATTCCATAACAAAGTCGAGATCAGTATCCCGGACAGAATAATCAATCCACCCATTGTCGGTGTTCCCTGCTTTTTTTTATGAGTATCAGGAACTACATCATTGATTGTTTCTACAGCCTGCTTACTCTTCAATAATCTGATAAAAACAGGCCCAATAAAGAAGGTAAACAACAGAGCTGTGATAAAAGCAGCAACTGCTCTAAAAGTCACATAACGGAAAACATTGAATACAATACTATACTCAGACAATGGATAAAATAAATGATAAAACATTAAAACCTGCCTGTTAATTTCTCTAAATGTATGCCATGAGAAGCCTTAAGCAAAATGACTGCTGTCTCCGGGAAGGAGGCAAATATGTCACTTTCTAAAAGTTTATCCACATGGGGAAAATGAATATCTGCATCATATGCCTCTGAATAACTGCCTACAGATATAACAAATTTATTGTCCATTTCTACTAATCTTTCCCACACTTGATGATGATAATCAAAAGATTTTTCTCCCAACTCCAGCATATCTCCTAGAATTGCAATGTGCGGTCTGTCCGGCAAATATTGTTCCCAATAGTCCAAAGCTGCCAGCATTGAAGTCGGATTTGCATTATAACAATCAAAAATAATAATCTGCTGCTTGTTGCGACGAATATCAAGCCGATTATTCAACTCCAGGTTTCTATTCAAACCTTTCTGAATCGCAGTTTCACTTAAGCCTAAAAGCTTTCCGGTTATTACAGCCATAGCTGCACTTAACACATGAAAATCAATATCATTATTTATATGGTAAGTTGTTCTGTTTACAGAGAAAATCTGACCTTCCGACTTCTTCTCCAACCTTTCCAGAACATAATCATTATCCTTTTCAAAACCAAAACTCTTAAACCATTTTTTATAATTAACGAATAAGGGATCATCTCCAGGGATTAAGGCCATTTTGCTTCTTAAGGCTAAATTTATCTTCTCCTTGAGAACCCCTTCCAAAGTACCGAAAAACTCCAAATGTGAAGGTCCAATATTTGTGATTATCCCGATATCAGGTTCACATGTTGCAGCTAACTGGGCGATTTCTCCAAAATGATTCGTACCCAATTCAAAAATTGCTACTCTGTGCATGAAGTTCAGACCAAATATCGTCTTGGGCAATCCAATCAGATTATTCTCATTCTCTTTTGTTTTATGGGTAACACCCAATTCCTGCAAAACATTATAAATATATTCTTTACTGGTTGTCTTACCGACACTGCCAGTCAAAGCAACGCGATACAAATCAAAGTAATTCAGATAATATGAAGCTAATACATTATATGCTACAACAGTATCCTTCACTTTGATAACTCTTGGATTGTCAGTCTGATAACTCTCTTCAGCAATAACCCAGATAGACTCATCTTTCAAAACACTTTCTATATAAGCATGACCATCAAAACGCTCACCTTTTAAGGCAATAAACAAACTTTTGCTCTTAATATCCCGGGAATCAGTAGTGATAAAATTTAATTCCTCGCTCCAGGATACTATACTTTGCCGGAATATATAGCCCAGCATTTGAGGATCTAAAGGAACTTTCAAACCATCTCTAAGTCTTAAACTTTCATAATTCCGGCATGCTTCAGCAGCAATTAGTCTGTCATCAAACGGATGCTTGATCCCTTTTATCTCCTGATATGTCTCCTGACCTTTTCCTGCCAGTAAAACTATATCCTCTGCATTAGCCATCGCAATCACAGTCTCAATTGCAGTTTTCCTGTTTTCAATAATAACTATTTTTTTAACATCATTCAAATGCCCGGTCATATCTCGGATGATGTCTGCCGGATTCTCTGAACGCGGATTGTCGGATGTGATGCAGCAAATATCTGCATACTTTAATGCAATATCAGTCATTTGCGGCCGCTTACCTTTATCTCTGTCTCCACCCGCTCCCAACAAACAAATTATTCTTTTTGTCTTGATCTGATGTAATGTCTGAAGTACATTTTCCAAAGCATCCGGCGTATGAGCATAATCTACAAAAATACCTAATCCCAGTTCATTCTCAATCGACTGCATACGGCCTTCAACACTAGTAAGATTTTTAACCAAACCCTGCAAACTATGCATGCTATTTTTGAGAACTTCCTCAACTACCAGTATTGCCGAGGTCAGATTCATTACATTATACTTACCGGTTAAGCTTGTTTCAAATTCTTCCAGCTTTGTTCCTCTTCTCAAGGCAAAACGGGTTTTATTCAATTCCAGACTGCAATTCTCAATAGTTACATCTGCTTCATTAATAAAGCTCAAACTTACTTTTTTACCGCTTATCTGCTTATAAAATCCTGCTCCACATACATCATCAATATTTATAAAAGCAATTCCTTTATTTTCCTGATTATATTTGAATAATTCAAACTTCCAGTCTGCATAGTCCTGTAAATCCTTGTGAAAATCCAAGTGATCCCTGCTTAAATTGGTAAATACTGCTATATCGAACATCAAGCCAAAGACTCTGTCCAAAGCCAGTGAATGTGAGGAAACTTCCATCACAACAACTTCTACTTTTTCTGCCAGCATTTTTAAGAAAATAGCATTCAAATCTAATATGTCAGGAGTAGTTCGTTCACTCTCATATTGTACTCCGTTGATACAATAACCCAAAGTTCCGATTAACCCTGTTTTTTTACCGGATTGAAGTAACAGTTGCTCGATCAGCTTGGTTGTTGTCGTTTTACCATTTGTTCCGGTTACTCCGATCAGAGTAAACTTCCCGGAAGGATTATCATAAAACAATTTGGCTAACAAAGCTGTAGCTCTTCTGGCATTGTTAACTTGGATCTGTGGGTAATCCAAAGCTAATTCTCTTTCGACAATCAATAAAGCCGGATTTTGTTTTATCACTTGTTCTGCAAAATCATGACCATCTCTGCTGAATCCCTTGATACAAACAAAAACATCACCCTTCCCGACCTGGGAAGAGTTGGTCTGAATCTTACCTGAAAAATCAAAGGTCAGGGAATCGAGTTTAATTCCCTGGTCCAGTACTTTGTACTCTGCAAAAATGCTCAGAATGTTTTTAATGTTTATCATTTTGCCGACACCTGACATTGCTCATCATATTTAACTTTCGTACCTGGAGGTATGCTTTGAGCATAAATAGTTCCACTACCATTTATTTTTAAATTTATTCTTCTGTTCAATGCCGTTTTTATGGCAACTCTTGCCGTCTTACCTACAAAATTCGGCATCGTGGAATCATTATTCATTTCTTCTTTTACTCTAATCTCTTTGTCTATGACTAAAACTACCCGACTATTTTTATTGAATGATACGTTTGATTTCGGATATTGATTTATCACATAACCATCAGGATTATTCATATCAAGTTGATACAAAATCTTCAATTGATTCAATCTCGCTTCCGCATCTGCAAGCTTCATCCCAGTTAAATCAGGCACGGTTATCATTTCCTGCTTCTTGCTTCTTAATTGAGTCAGCAGTTTACAACTTGGTAAGGCAATAATTTCTTCAACTGTCTTTCTGAATGTAGGCACCGAAGACATCGATCCAAAATGATAAACATAATCAGGCTCATCATATATAATTGACATGACATATTGAGGATTTTCTACAGGAAACAACCCAACAAAACAGGAAGTGTATTTATAAGCAGAATATCCTCTCGTACCTTCTATCATCTTTTCTGCAGTACCGGTTTTCCCACCTATGGTTACATAATCAAGCTTTGTGCCTGTTGCTGTACCATAATCTACAACATTTTTAAGGAAAATCTTTAATGTATCAAGTGATTTTTCATCTGATACTGATCGCATCACTTTAGGTTTGAATTCCTCAATCAACTTTCCGTTCTCATCTTTCATCTGCTTCACAATTACAGGTTTCATTACCTTACCACCATTGGATAAGGTACAATAAGCATTTGTTAACTGAAGTGCAGTTACCGCAATTTCCTGTCCGAAAGAAATAGAATGTAATGAATACCCCTGCCAGTCTGATAACTTTCTTAATATTCCACTCGACTCTCCAAACATGTTCAGTCCCGACTTGTGTCCAAACCCCAAAGAAATCAACCTGTCATACAAAATCCTGCTGCCGATACGTTCCACAACTTTACTTATTCCTACATTACTGGAATAGGCAATAATATCTCTAAAACTTAGGGTAGAATACTTATGTGAATCCTTGATAGTTCTGTTTCCCACATAGTAAGTTGTACAATCAATCTTATCCCAAGGTTTAAATATATTATGGTCTAACGCCAATAAAGCTGTAAATGGCTTAAATGTCGAGCCTGGTTCAAACATAAATGTTATCGGTAAATTCACTAACGCCCGGACACGGTTCAAGTCACTGTTCTTATCTTCTGCTGAGATCCCGGCCATGGCGATTATCTCTCCGGTATTAGGATTCATAATCACACCAATAGCATTCTTTGCATTATATTTCTCTATTCCTGCCTGCAAATTGTTTTCCAAAATTTCCTGAATATTACTGTCTATCGTTAATATCATGGAATAACCGTTCTGCGGTTTCTTTTCCTGCAAATTAGGATAGGGTACCTGATTATGATTTGCGTCATTAATAATCTCTTTCCAGCCGTATTGTCCTTTTAAAAGATTATCATAAGTCGCCTCAACACCTGTAAACCCTTCCATCTTATATATCGATCTGGCTTTGAGATCTGCCCCTTCATCTGTCCGTTCCCTCACCATTCCCAATACTCTCGCAGCTAAACTACCCTTCGAATAAATTCGCTTCATAGAACTAAAACTGCTGATAATGCATTTGGGATACTTTTCCTGCGATCTGTACTTTTTACTCTTTTTATCCCCTACTAATACCGAATCTCTCTCTACCAACTTAGCCATTATCCTGCTTAATTCTGATTCCTTGATTTGATTGGATAAAAAAACTGATTTGGCACGTTTATTTGATATTTTCTTAACTAAGTCTTCTTTCGTAATTTGAGAATTGGAAGCTACTATATCCAATACTCCGTTGAGTACTGTTTCATAATTCTTGTGAGTCTTCTCACTAAACTTTTTCAGTGAATTTAAATCTATGTCTATTTGATAGTATTTTACTGAACTAACCAGTAATTCTTCATTCCTGTCATAAATATTACCCCGGGATGGGATCGTGATTTCCTTATAAGGATTATAACGTAACTGACGCATGTATTCCAGATCATGTGGGTCAAGAATTTGTACAGCAAATAAATATAGTGTCCATACTATTACTACCACACCGAAAATTAGCAGAAGAATCTGGAATCTCAACTGCATGACTAATCTATAGAGCCACGATCAGTTGTACTGGTCAAAGCTTCAGCTGATGGATTAAAGGTGTCTAATAAACTGAAACTGTTCTTTTTGTCGTCTTTGATCTGGCCAACACAGATTACCTGGGAACTGTCCGGCTTGGTCGTTGATAATGTCGGATAAACCATCAGTAAATTTTCCTTGGCTAACTGACATATTCTCTCGCGTGAACTTAATTGATTGTAATCCAATAATAACTCGGAATTAATTGTATTTTCGACATTATAAAGTTTCTCGAATCTGGTATAAGACCTGCTGCTGATCAATAAAGATTGTTGGATAAATAACTGTACAATTACAGCTAAAATTAATAATAATCCAATTCTTGCTACCAATGCTTTCATTATATTCTCCCCCTCTTTTCCGCGATGCGAAGCTTCGCACTTCGTGCTCTGCTGTTTCTTTCAATCTCTTCAGAACTTGCTTCAACAGGTTTCTTTGTGATTACCCTGATCGTAGATGTCTTCCCACAATTGCACATCGGAAAATTTGACGGACATACACATGCCTTCTCTTCTTCCTGGAATAACCGCTTCACTATCCTGTCTTCCAAACTATGATATGAAATCACCACAACCCTGCCCTTGGGTTGCAATATAGCTATGGCATCCTTCAATGCCTTCGACAATACTTCCAGCTCATTGTTTACCCTAATCCGCAATGCCTGAAATACACGTGCCTTACTTTTCACTTTCTGAGGTCCTCTCACTGCCATTTCAACGATATCTCCCAATTCCATTGTCGTCTGAATCGGTTTCGCTTCTCTTGCTCTGATTATCCCTAAAGCTATTCGGTATGCTTCCTTCTCTTCTCCATAATCCCTGATTATTCCCGTCAATGTCTCTAAATCTGCTTCATTTACGATCTCATAAGCCGATAACTCCTGATTGCTGTTCATCCGCATATCCAGTCTGCCTTCTCCCTGAAAACTAAAACCCCTCTCGGAAGAATCAAACTGATGTGATGAAACACCCAAATCAAATAAAACGCCATCCACTTTTTTCACACATTCCAAAGCCATCCGGTTCCTTAAATTCGAAAAATTGTCATTAATGATCACATGCCTGTCAGAAAACTCTTTCAAACGCTCTGTCGCATAGGTTAAAGCTTCCTGATCCGTATCAAACGAAAATAACCTTACACTTGCATTCGCTCTCAGAATTGCCCCTGAATGACCGCCTCCTCCCAATGTGGCATCTAAATAAACACCACCATCCTGAAGATTTAATCCCTCAATCGATTCACGCAGCATCACTGGCTCGTGATATGATCCCGGTTGGTCATTCCTATTCATTCTCATAATTGGAAATCCATTGAGTTATATTCTTTTAATGCTTCTAATTTCTGCTTACGTTTCGATTTGAAAACGGCCGGGTTCCAAAGGGATATGTAATCGCCCTCCCCTTTGATAATTACAGAATCTTTTATCCCGGCCTCATCTAATAATTCTTCACTTATCTTAACTCTGCCCGGGCCTTCCAATTTCTGCTCTGCACAGGCAAAATCCAGTAATAATGTTAAAAAATGTCTCTGACGTTCATCTCCGGCTTTATATTTAACCTTCAATGCCGCCCAGTTATCAATTGGATAGATCGCTACATTGTCTCCGCCAGGCCCGATTGTTACCACAACCTGCTGACCGGATTCCTTGGTAAATTTGCCTTTAAAAGAAGCAGGAATGATTACCCGCTGCTTATTTACAGAATTCTCAAATATACCTAAAAACTCCCCAGACATACCCTCTCCATCTTTTTTGCATTTAACATATTCCTGATTACTCAAAATCAGATTTTCTGTCAATATCTATTTGATATTTTTTGAGATAATTTGATATCTCTTATCACTTTCTTAGCTAACTTTGAGTTTTTATGATATATCGTCAAGAGATTTTTTGCGTTTTTTTGAGTTTTTTTTCTTTCTTTTGCGTAGATAAAGGTTTATACTTTACTAATTCAGGCTTTTCTATATGCATATCCTGTTATAACTTACAATTTTATCAGTTTTTTCCTCAGAATATCATCCTAATTTATATCTTATTACTTAGCAAATTGCTAACCGTTTGCAAAGATTCTCCTCAAACAAGATAACTATTCGTAAAAATTATCTAAAAAAAATAGTTCCTCTAAAATCCGGTTAACCTTACTGTCATTTTCCTTAAACCCGGATTGTGCAGTAGAGGTTTGCAAACTGGGTCGAAGATCGTGAAGA
>CAYQPF010000201.1:0-7624 GCA_964419225.1 uncultured Candidatus Cloacimonadota bacterium
TTTTTTAGTTGTTATTAAATTATGAAACCTAGCATATAAGCTGAAGAGTGCTTTTTCTCCAGAACTTAAGCCTTGCCATACGAATGTTAAACAATTTTGTTCATACAAAATTGTTTTGAGGTAAGAACCAAACATTTTACTGATTTTAAACAAGTCTTTTGAAACTGTTTTTATTACAAATCTATTTGTGTTTGACCAAGTACTGATAACTTTTTCTTCTAATAATTCTTCGAACAATTTATAGAAACTTAGTAAATTGTCGAAAGAGTCAGATTTGTTATTAAATATCATTTTTAGTATTGATATTACATCTTTAGTGTTAACCAAATATTTATGTATTTGTAATTGGTCTAATAATTCTTTCCTTACCTTTTTGATATATGATTCAACCCATGTATGATTATACCTTAGAATTGAATAAATCATGTTAATTGCAATATTAGAAAATAGTTGTTCTGTATCATCTTTGCCATCAACAACGTCAAGAAAACTTATCACTTTCATTAATAGCACAAAATTAGGATTCTCAAGATCATCAAATTTACTATTTTCAATTAGTTCTTCAATATTTTTTTTCATTGATCCTACTCTTGTTCCCAATATTAACTGATGTGGTAATTCAAATGATAATAAAGAATTTAGGTTATTTTCTTCTATAAATATAACTAGTTTTATTTGTTTTAATATTTCATTAAAAAGGTAATCTGGAATAATTCCTATTTCATACATGCTGTTTTTTATATTGTTTTTGGATTCTTCCCAGATTGAATTATATACTAAATAATTAGTATCGATTCTGAATGTTCCTGAGTTTGAGTTTGGAGGGGATTCAAGATCAAAACCTTGTTGATAAAATACAATGTTTGTCATTTGAAATATGTGGGGAAGGTTTGGAAGATTCTTAATATATTGAGGGGTAAAAACATTTTTCATCTCTATCGTCTGTTTATATTTTGAAGGTAAGTTACAGGTTGTAATTTGTATATCGATATTTGAATAAGTATAATATTGTTCATTCTTTTTTATTATATAAAAATATTTCTCATCTTCTGGAAATTGAGAACCCCATGGAAAATTTTTGAGCATGAATTCTATTATTGTTGATTTCCCAGATCCATTCTTCCCTACTAATGCAGTGATATTCGATATAGTAACATTATTTTTAATATCAGATTCTTTTATGCTCAAGTCATAGAATTTCTCCACATAATAAGGATTTTCCTGAATATCAACTGTTATAGTTTTATTGTCAATATTAGTAGTATCTATTTTAAATAGATACTTCCCGCCAAAATTAAATCCTTGTCTCTTAATGCACTTATAATCTTCAATCCATAAGTATTCTAATGTCATCTTAATCCCTCTTTTGTAATTGAATTTGTTGCCAGAAGATCGGTAAAATAGGAGTTCGATAATGTCTGCTGGCAATAAATGGTAATATTGGTAATCCATACTTCAAGGCAGAAATGTCTTCCATAGTAGCAAAACTTTCTTGCGTTTTTTCTATCATTTGTCGCATCTCTTCTATTGATTCAGGAATTTGGATTGGGGCAACGCTATATCCTGATTTAAATCCTGCATTACAAACATATAAAAATTCATCAATGTCTTTTCCTGGATACCATATTTGCATTGTTGTTTTAGTAAATATCTTCTTGTTGATTTTTGATATCATCTCATAATTTTCTTTCAAATCAAGAACAACACACCACTGTGCAAGAATTGGTATTAATGTCGATATCTTCATTAACTCTTCCTTATTTATTGAGCCTGAAATATTAAGTGCTACAAGGTCATCAAAAGAATCTGAGTATATAGGAAAATACTTACCTATATATTTATATGAAAAACAAATATGATTAATAATGGACCTTATCCAATTATCTATAAATTCAAATTCCGAATATTGTGCTAATAGAAAAATTGTTTCAGAAATTTCGATGATATGACTATCATATGAAGGTGCATGTAATGATAAATGATTTACTATTTGCTCCTTGACAGAATCTAATATTATATGAGAACATTTTTCTGCATTAGTGCTGTTTTCACTTTCAGCAAGAAAGGAATAAATAATACCAATTGTGCTTAATATTCCCAGTTGCTCAAAAACATTTAAATTCTCTGTTATTGCATGATTACTATAACCATGTAGCCCATTTTTGTAATAGTAATGAGTTTGTAATTTTTCAAAATACTGAGAATATATCATAATTGTTGTATTGAAAATCTGTAAAAAAATATTATATTCTTCTTTGAAACTCAAAAGACAGTTCTTCCTAAGAAACTCCCAAGTAAGAAGTAATGTCCTTTCTGAGGCAAAAACAGCTGGCTTCAAATTATTACTACTCTTTGCCCACTGAAAAACAATATTTAAAGCTAGATTAATTGTTTTTAATGTTTTGCGTACTTTTTTCAGATTTGATGGTTTGGTCATATCTCCGAAATGAGTATCGAACAATGTTTTGCTTAATATATTGTAGTAATCAGATAAATCATAATCAGGATCAGTTAATAGTGCAAGTGCTTTTCTATATGCAGATTTATATTCTAAAGGGAATATGTTTTCATTCAACATGTAATTTTCAATATATAAGGCAAGTGTATCTCCACCCCAAAAATCGTACTCACGTTCACCCTTAACCTCTTCATTCTGTATAAATCCCTTCCAATTGGGTTCAATTTCTTGTTTTAATATACCACCTGTACAAAGAATTATTACTTTCTTTAAAGATTTATGCTTAGATTGCACATGTTGCTGTAAATAAACATCCTTTATATCGTTAAGAGATTGTCTGATTGATTGTTCTCCACTATCCCAATCAACTCTTCCAAGATCACCTCTTTTTACAGTAAACAGAAACAAAGCTTTTTGACTTCCATCAATTTTCCCAACAGCGGCTACATCTACACCATACTGTCTTACTCCTTTTTGAGGATGGCTAATTGGTTCTAATCCCATCATTAAAAGCAAATCAGGTATCAATCTGTCTAATTCATCAGACTCTTTTAAAAGAGAAAGATATTCTTTTATTATAAGTTTCATTTTTGATGCCTCTTTTCAGTCCTAAAGTTGAAAATTTGCATTGCTCTACTCACAGGGCTATAGAACTCGGAACTGGGAAGTGCAATTGATTTAGAAACAGAAGAAAGCATGGTTGGCTCTGAAAAATTGCCATTGTAATACCCTACCTGTCCTCTGCCATACTTAAGAGGAATTGTGATTATAAATTGATAATAGAAAGATTTCTTTGAAGTTTCATCCATTGATTTATTCATTTTCTTTCTCTCTTCAATTGAAATTTGATAAGTCTGTTTCTTTGAAGTAACTAATTCACTTATCCTTGGTAATTCCTGATACTGTTTTTGTTTTAAGTCTAATACATCAATAATGCTCAATATGTAATTGTATAAAGCTTCGTTCTCTTCTAAGGTTGTTAGCTTGGTTTTTAGAAATTCCGTTAATTGAATAGGGTAATCTAATCCAAGGTAATTAATAAAAAGATCTTTTAAAAATTCTATCGTTCTATTATCATGTGACTTAGCTTCTAATACTGAGTAAATAATAGAACACAGAGTTTCTATTCCAAATAAATAACCAAGTACTTTACTGCAAATGAAGAAGATGTCATTAAAACTATATGATTCCAATAATGAACGGTCAAATGATACAGATTTTTGCCCAGCTACACTTAAGTAATCAATAATTTCAGTTACAGCAACATGCACATTTGGGTTATCATGATTAAAAGACTTTGTTATTAACTTGCTAAAAAGATTTTTGTTATTTGCAATTTTGTTTATTGTTGATCTAAACAACTTTGGTAAATTGTTGTTGGTTGGTGAATAATCACTTTGCAATATCCAGCTAAGTAAGAACCCTTCAACATAATCATTGTACTCATTATTGTCCATTAAATTAGATAACGCATAATCAAGATTGTCTATGATATCTTTGTATTGGTATGATGTAGATGAGAAGGAACTAAAGAGCTCTATAAACCAATCTTCGTTGGAAATTTTCTCAAAGTTTTGAAAAATGAAATTAGATAATTGATAATTAATAGTGTAATTATTTCGTTTAGACAACATGAGGATTCTGTCTTTAGAATCTATACCTTGCAAATATAAATCACAAATTGCTCTGGTAATTAGCCTATTCAAATCTTCTGAGTTCTCGTTTAATAGTTTATCGAACAAGTTCAGAGTTTTATCAATAAAGAAATGGTCTTTTTTAATATTATACTGTAATTTTCCGAGAACAGATACTGCTCCTTGAATGACGAATTCATTTGCATGTGTATGTAAATTAAAAACTTCTGTATGCTTATCAATAAATTTTTCATAGGGTAAGTTCAGCAAAATTGCTGTGATATATCCTGTAATATCTGATTCCGTTTCGTTCTCAAAGTAACTAAACAACTCTTGAGATAACTGGGGTTGCTTTTTTGTTAGTTCTGCAATTGGGTTATATTGCAGTCCGCTAACCCCACCTCCATCTTTGGCTGTGTATAGTTTTTTAAGATATGTCTTTAGTGTTGTGATATTCAACTTCATCAATGGAATAGCATTTTCAAGAATTCTAAAAACATCTGATATTTTAAAGCCTAGATCAATTGCTTTTACTGCCAATTCACATATATCTGTATCATATTCCTTATTCAGTGTTAACAGAATGTCAATTGTGGATTCTTTGCTTTCATTGTCCTTATGGTAATTTTTTTGTAACTTTTCAAAAAGTTCCAGTGGTTTATCCAACAACTCGATCCATTCTTGCATTTCAATATTTTCCAAAATAACCTCTCATCATACTTGACTCAATTCTTCAAAATAATGGTTAATTCTTTTATTGTAATAAAGTTTCTAATTTTAATATCTATGTCAATATATTTTATTATATGAAAAGATTAGTTAATTCCTGCGGGAAAGCAAACTCCATAATTGTTAAAGTTGGCCAAACTCTTACACAGCCCCCTTTCTTCTGTTTAATTTTTACTTAGAATCTTTCTCAATCTCTTCAATTGATTCATGGCTGATAATGCAATGTTATCATACCTAAGCCGATTCAAACCTGTTTCTAAATTCATAATCTTTCATACCAATCATTTCCTATCAATGGTTCAGAAAGATTCATTTCTCCTTGGCAACTATCTAAAGGTTCATTTCTAAAACCTACTTTCCACATCTGAAATTAGCATTTCTTCATTAATGATATTATTGATTTGTGCTAATTGACTATTTACAGCATATTACGAGATTATTGCTATAATATTGGATTGATAGAATATGTATTGCATTGATCAATATTTTGGCTGAAGCCAGAAAGTGGGGGGAAGAGCAGGTTTTGTTTCATCTATTACCCAGCCTGAAGGCTGGGTCTATTGAATAAGGTATTTAATTAGATCCTAACCCGAAGGTTGATTTCTGGCAAATAAAAAAAGTATATTTGAATTATGTCCATACCTCTTCAGGTTAGGGCTATTGATAAAAGTGGGTATTTCCATCTGAGATATGATCTTAAAAAATGCTAATCACTTCACTTGGAATAATTACCAAAACCAAATGAGCATTGTAGAATTTTCTCTTAAAAAGTTGACTTCTCAACAACTACAATAATTCATGATTTTATGAAGGAAATAAATAGAAAATCTCTTTTGTATAAGACCGATGTTGAATATGGGGATTATACGATCAACCATATTCTCGGATGTTCTCATGGGTGTTTATATCATTGTTATGCTTTTATGATGGCACGCAGATTCGGCAGAGTCAAGGATTATCAGGAATGGTGTAAGCCTGCCCTGGTGAGTAATGCTATGCCTATACTGAGAAATGAAATACCTCGCTACAAGAACAAAATCAAGTCAGTACATTTATGCTTCACAACCGATCCTTTCATGTTCAATCATCCTGAAGTGACAGACCTCAGTCTCAGAATCATTGAACTTCTCAACAAACATAATATCAAAGTCACCTGCCTGACCAAGGGTATTATACCACAAGAACTGGCAAACTACTCGAAACTCAATGAATATGGGATAACCTTAATCTCTCTTTCAGAAACTTTCCGTTTACAAATGGAACCTTATTCAGCACCATACACAGACAGAATCAACAGCCTTAAAGATCTCCATGATCAGGGCTACAAAACCTGGGTCAGTATAGAACCTTACCCAACTCCCAATATCATTGAGCAGAACTTCTCCGATATCCTGAATTCAATCTCTTTCGTTGATAAGGTCATTTTCGGTCGCCTGCATTACAATACTTCCGTTACTAAATACAAAGACTATCAATTATTCTACAACACTTTGGCAGAACAAACAATTGAGTTTTGCAAGAATAAAGGGATTGAATACCATATTAAGAATAAGACAGTGGTGCTTTAACACGAAACCATGGAATAAGTAATGAGCCAACTCAAAAAAAATGAATTAGCCACAAAAGGCACAAAAAACACAAAAAGGGATCGGAATAAGTGGTTTTAAGGCTTCAATATACAAAAAGAGTGTAAAAAGAATGCAGAAAGTAGCTTTGAGAATATGAAATTCAGAACTCCTGATCCGTAGGATTTACATGATACTAAAATAAAGAAATGTTATAGGAAGGGATGCTTTTAGAAACTTATTTAACAAAGATGGGGATGATAGACAGGATCCAGGAGTATATTTGATTTTTAAAAAAGAATATGTGGAAAGTTGATAGGGTTACAGGTATATTTTAAGGGACAATATAGCAAGATTTTTCCTACTGCTATTTAGAATTTGTTGATTTATGATAATAATCTTACGTCCTGTCGGACGGAGACTTGTTGTCATACAAACCGGCAGTTGAAACTGTCCGGCTATTATCTTTTGTCCTACGGACAGTCTAAGAAAAATCACAGATTTATAGTTTTAACCTGATTATTTTATGTGGCTTTCGCCATCGGAGAAGTGGCACTATTTTTAAGGATGACTGGCTCTGTTATAACGGACTCTATGCTCTATCCGACCGTAATATTCATTTGAAATCCAGCCCTGACTTTACTTGTAATCACTTTTTTTGGAATTACCAATTTCTTGAGCTTATCATCATTTATTCCTCTGAAAATATTGACTAGTAAATAAATATACTTATATACTTTGGAGTCTTTCTCATATTTACTTGTTTCACTTTGAAATCCTTTTTTAAATCAGCATTCGTTATCTTGGGAATAATTTCAAAAGCAAAATCTGCTTCTTTATTATTCTTCTGGTCAACTCTTATTTGGCTATTTTTTATTCTATAACCTGGCACCACTTATCAGAGCAAATCATTCTTGATATTAGTAACAACATACTCTCTTTGCTTACAACTTGCCGCGTGAAACATAAACCACTCAAAACCACCATTAAAATTATAACTCTGATGTAAATAGTCATCTAAATCAAAGTTCAGAAATTCCAGAGAGCCTTTACAAATCGCCTCACTTCTCCATTTATCGGGGCTATAATCAAAGTAAATATCTGGAAAATTTCTTTTGTATTCTTCAAATTTTGATCTTGTAGAATCTGTATTCAGAGATAAACATAACTTAAGAGAATTCATTATAGTTTTCCAAGTATTAACATGATTATTGTAAGTACATAGAATAGTCATAATA
>CAYQPF010000202.1:0-7567 GCA_964419225.1 uncultured Candidatus Cloacimonadota bacterium
CAGCCTGATCGACAGTCTTTCCAGCCTCTTTGAGCAAAAAAATCTCTATTTCTTTGATGCAATAGCTCCCATTGTCTCTGCTGACAGTCTTAATATGGATATCGTCTATCGTAAAGCCAGATATGAGAAAGGTGATGATGACTATCTAAACTGCCCTTTCACTAAAGATCAATACTACGAATTCGTGGAAGCTCTTAATCAGGCGGAAAAACATGAATCCAAAGAATTTGAAAACAAATACTTTCAAGATCCCAAGTTCGTATTCTATGAGAATTGTACACCTATCGAAGAACTCGCCCGAAGAGGAAAAGATACCCTGCGTTTCGGTGTTATGCGACCAGTAGGTCTCGAACTTCCTGAAACAGGTAAAAGACCCTGGGCTGTCATCCAGCTCCGTGCCGAAAACAACGTCCGGACTTCTTACAATCTCGTCGGCTGTCAAACTATGCTCAAATATCAGGAACAAAAAAAGATCTTCCGACTAATCCCTGGACTCGATCAAGCGGAATTCCTCCGCTTAGGTTCCATCCACAGAAATACTTATCTCAATTCTCCTCAGCTTCTGCAAAGAAATTTATCCTTAAATAATCTGCCAAATTGTCATATTATCGGTCAATTGAGCGGTGTTGAAGGATACTTGGAATCTATGTTTACCGGTCTTCTCATTTTTAAAATTATCGAAAATGGATGGGATAATCTCCCTGAAGAAACTATTTCCGGACAGTTATGGAACCATTTGACCCTGCCCGTTAAAAACTACCAACCTATGAATGCCAACTTTGGTCTGCTTCCAGAACTTTCTGCCTCGATCAGAGATAAAAGACTGAAAAAAGAAGCTCTTGCCGAACGTGCTTTAAGTGCTCTGAATCAATTTCTCTCCACTTGCAACTCATGACTTCTCCACTGACACCTGACACCTGACACCTAATCTTTTCACTCCCCTCGCTTTGCAAGAGAGGGGCTGGGGGTGAGTTCTTCTCCCTCTGACGTCTGACGCCTGACTACTGACGCCTAAGTACTATCCCAACGGGTACTTCACCTCTGAAAGATATAACCCGTTCGAAGGGGCTGTCGGAATAAACCTCTGATTACTGTCCTGCTGTTCGATCAATTCCTTCACAATTGCCGGATTCAGCTTTTTGTGAGAAATATTGATCAAACACCCGACTATCCGTCTGACCATATTATGCAAAAACCTGTCTGCCGTAATTTTAAACACATAACTATCTTCAAATTCCTCCCAGGAAATACTCTTTATATCACATACCCGATTGGGTACATCAGGATTAGGTTTGGAAAATGAAGTAAAATCATGTACACCCTCAAAGTACTTCAAACAAGGCAAAATCAACTCGGTATTGATTTTCTTGCGGGGAAAACTGGAATAATACAAGCGATTGAACGGTGTTCTCACTTTACAGATTCTGTAAATATAGCTCCTCTCATACGCATCGAATCTGGCATGAAATTCATCTGGTACAAGCAGTACCTGATCTATCATTATATCACTCGGCAACTTCGAATTCAGTGCTAATCTGATTTGCTCCGGTGTCATATTGACCTGAAAATCAAAATGTGCATATTGGGCTAAAGCATGAACCCCGCTGTCTGTCCTGCCTGAGCCTGTAATAAAAATTGTCTCTCTGGCAATTTTAGACAACAACCCTTCAATTATCTCCTGCACAGTAGGCGAAATCCACTGTTTCTGCCAACCATAATAACCACTTCCATCATATGCTATTTTCAATAAATATCTTGCCATAATCACCACGCTGAATTTAATATTAAGATAGTGTAAAACATCATCAAAATTAGATTTGACCATGTAAAAAATTCTCTGTCGATAATCTGCTCAGTCAGACATTGCTTCACTTTTATCTCGATCTCGGGTACTTGCAGCATTACAGCACTTAAAGACAACATTAGGACATTAAACATCCTTCCGGGTGTTTTGCCGGATAATGCAGAATTCTTTTTATACTCAGCTTGCAACAAGGGTATAAAAGCTATTATTGATACCAGATACAGTTGCAATGAATGGATCAACCTGTTCTTTCCCAATATTCTGCCTTCCTGAATAAATTGGGAAAATGATATTGTGCATAAATATGTCGAGTAAAGTAATAAACAAGAGATTCTGCCTAAGAAATTTATCTGAGTTACTATGTCAGTTTCAAACAGGAATGAACAAAACAAATATGCAACAAAAAAAACCAGCATCTTATGCAATACTTTGATCCATTTAAGCAATATGCCTGATTCTAAACTAAAATAAAGAAATGAAACAAGATACTGTAAATAATTATTCTGCTCATCCAAGGCAAAAAGAGTAACAATCCCTGTAACTACTGTTACTATCTTGAATAATGAATGCTGCTTACTCCAAATACTACTCTTTGAGTTGTTGGCCTTTTTCATCACCGATCAACTTTTCTGGTTCTGCATCTTTATCTTTATCCGTTTCCTTATCCTTATCAATTTCTGAAGAAGGACCATCTTGTTCTGTTTTAACGGGTTCTTCCTGTTTAATATCTTCCTCAGCTTTTTTCCTGGCGTTTTCTTCCAATACCTTCAAATAAGGTAATTGATCTAATACGACAAACTTCTTCCCATCATAGAACTGTTTTACAAACACACTATAATCAGAATCGGGGTTTAGTGCTAAGATAACATCAAAATTTTCTTTGGACTGAATTGTATCATTTACCACAAAATAACAGATATACCCAATTGTAAATTTCGTTTTTTCATAAAACTGATTCTTTTGCAATGCCAACTGTTTTAAAACTGCTAATGTGTTCTGAGGATTTACCTCAAGAGAATCAACAGCTTGTTGATAGGTAATTTCATATGCTTTGTCACCCGGTGTCGTTAATTCTACAGGTTCGTTCCGCATCAACAGTTCAGTCGCATAGGTATATTTATTGTCAGGATAATTAACTTTTAACGAATCCAGACACCCTGCTGCCTGAAGACTGTCTTTGAGAATCTCTTTATAAACTTTGGCTTTTACAAACAATGAGAATGGTAAGAATTCCCGGTCATAAAGTGAAATATCAGTTTCTAAAGACTTTTTCTCTGTTTTAAGTGAATCTTCTAAACTCTTATTTAGGGTGTCGTTTAACGCTGAGATATTTGTCAGTTTTACATTTAAAGAATCCAGATTTCTCCTGAGCTGATGCCTTTGCCCCTGCAACTGTGAATATACCACAATAGCCGAATCCGGTAATGTCAATATGTCAATGTAATACTCTGCCAGCTTAAATTGCTCATTTATAAGTTCCTTAATCGCTACTTTTCTGTCTTTACGTTGATATTGGATGATCTGCCCTGCTACTGCACTACGTAAAACTGATTTCTCCACAAATTCAGAAGTGGCATTTTCTACCTTTACCTTGTTGTAATACTCTATCGCTTTGGGATAATCATGAAAGACCGTAAAATACAACTCTGCTATATAAAAATTGGCCTCTGCTGACAGACTTGTCCGGGCATTATCCTTGATTATCACATCAAAAATTCTTTGTCCTTCCTCATATTCCTTCAAACCAATATAGTTTCTCGCTTTCAGCATCTGTATTTTTGCTATTTCACTTGTACGGTACTCATTTTTCAATAACTGATTTATCAATTTTCCCGACTTGTCGTAGTCCTTCATCAAAAGATAATTATAAGCTATATAGTATTGAGCATCCAGTTTTGATTTCTTATCTATTCTGGTTTTCAACATATCCTGGAAAACCCGCACTGATTCTGAATTATTATTATTGTTAAAATATGATTTACCCAACATTATATAGGCCTGTGTATATTCTTTTGAATCAGGGTACTTTTCCAATAATTGCGTCAAGTATGACTGGGATTGGACAAAATCCTTCTCCTTCTGAGAATAGTCGGCTAATTGAAGAAGACATTGAGCAAATAAATCCTTATTCGCTTCATCATTCAGAAAATTCCTGAGTATTTCATGTGCTTCTTTCTTTTGATTCATTTCATATTTAGCACTCGCTATGTATAACCTGGCTTCAGGAACAAACTCGCAATTTGGATAAAATTTTATCAGATCTTCCCATTTTTCAATAGCCTGAATATTGTTGTTACCATGATAGTACAATGCTTTGGCAAGCAAAAATAATGCATCATCAGCCCATCGGCTGTTCTTATAGTCAGTTAAGATCACACCGCATTTTTTAATCACACTGTTGTAATATTCCACTGCTGTAGCATTGGGCTTACCATCAGCTCTTAAAGCCTGTTTTCTGGCTAACTCGAATTTCTGTTCTGCATTGTAATAAGTGTTGTAATAAGCACATGCATTTAACATCAAACCAATTACTATTACCAACCAAAATATCCTTGGCACTTTCAAATTCAGACCTTTCATTTATCTCCCTACGGGTATTGCTTATTTTAGGGTTAAATACTTCTCAGCAATCTGGAGAAGCTTGCCCGATTCTGTTATCTCTTTCATAAAATTAATATCATCCATCAACAGACGATCCTTTTCCAGTCTGGTTACTGTCTTGCGAATCTCTGCTTTGATTTCCTCTAACACAGGAGCTGATTTTTCTGAACGGTTATCCAAAGCTTCACAACCTGCCATCAATTCAATTCCCAGAACAAATGCCACATTATCTATGATATTACGTGCCTTAACCGCTCCAATTGTCCCCATGCTGACATGATCTTCCTGGTTAGCTGATGTAGGTATTGAATCCACAGATGAAGGATGTGACAATACTTTGTTTTCAGATACTAATGAAGCAGCAGTCAACTGTACAATCATAAACCCTGAATCTAATCCCGGACGTGGTGCTAAAAAGGCATTCAGTCCTCTGTTCAAAGCCGGGTTGAACATCTGTTCCATTCTTCGTTCCGAAATATTGGCTAATTCTGATACGGTAAACCCAAGGGTATCACAAGCAAAAGCCAAAGGCTCTCCATGGAAATTTCCACCCGAAATGACTCTGTCCTGTTCTGGGAAAATCAAGGGATTATCTGTCGCGGAATTCAATTCCACCTCTATTACTGATCTGACATATCTTAAAGCGTCTCTTACTGCTCCATGTACCTGCGGAGTGCATCTCAAGCTGTAGGCATCCTGAACATTGACACAGTTCAAATGAGACTTGCGTAAAGGACTCTCGGAAAGTATTTTATACATATTTGCAGCAGATTCTTTCTGGCCGGGATGCGGTCTCAATTCATGTACTAGAGGATTATATGCTTCAGGAGTTCCCAATAAGGCATCAACACTAATGGAAGCTATCAGATCAGCCATTTTGAACAAAGTCTCCGCCTTCAGCAAAGCAAGTGCTCCTACTCCGGTCATGACCTGAGTGCCATTGTTCAAGGCCAGACCTTCCTTCGCCGCCAGCCTGATCGGTGTTAACCCTACTTTTTTCATGGCGTCCTGTCCGGAGATAATCTCTCCCTTGTATTCGGCTTTACCCAATCCTATTAATACTAAGGCCAAATGTGAAAGTGGTGCCAAATCTCCACTTGCTCCTACTGAACCCTTTTCCGGAATACACGGATGAACTCCCAAATTCAGCATATCTATTAAAGTCTGCAATGTCTGAAGTTTAATTCCTGAATGTCCTTTGGCTAAAACATTAATTCTCAGAAGCATTATCGCTCTGGTTTCACTCTTGGAAAAATAAGGACCAACTCCGGTCGCATGACTTATAATCAAATTCTCCTGCAACTCTTCCAATTTATCTGCAGGGATCGTAATATTGGCAAATTTTCCAAATCCGGTCGTCAAACCATAAACAATTTTACCGTCTGCGATGATTTTGTCCACATAATCACGACATACCTGAATCTTTTCTTTTGCTTCCTGAGTTAATTCAATAATCACATTGTCTTCTGCTACAGCCTTAACCTGTTCGAGGCTAAGTGAATTCCCATCGATATATATCTTATTCATCTATCCGTCCTTAACTTAATATTTTATTACATTTTTTAGATTTTAATAGAATTGTCAACAAAACTAAATTTTGCCCCAATTCTCTCCATCTGCCCACTGCCGACTTCTCTACTCCCCCTTCCCTTACTAAAAGGGAAGGGACGGGGATGGGTTGTCGAAATCTCCCACTGCCCACTGCTCATATCGCTGCCTGCAACCCAAAATGTACAATCCCGTTCAAAGGACTTGTCCACTTGCCATTGGAATAACCGGTTCCATAGTCAACTTCAAAGATTCCCAGCCTGGTTTCAATACTCAAGCCAAAGCCGGCACCCCAGAGATTTTTGTTCGTTTTCTCCACATTGTTCTCTTCATATTGAAATGCACCATAATCCAAAAACAAAAAGATCCGCGATTTCCTTGCAAACAAATAACGTAACTCTGAATTTATCCAGCCAACAGTAAATCCTTGAAACTGATTTTCCTGAAAACCTCTCAGACTGGAAAACCCGCCCATATTAAATAACTCATATTCCTCCAGCTTCTTGTTCTGAATCTGTTTGCCATTTAATCCGAAATAAAAGACAATATTCTGTTTAATCCTTTGGTAATTCTCTAATCTGGTTTCAGTAGCATGCTTCAGCAAGGATTCAGAATTTTTGTTATTATATACTAAATAGTACTTCATATACAAATCGGTTCCGGTTGTAGGATTTAGATTATAATCCACATTATTGAAATTCCAGAAAGTACCTACTTTCCGGAATGAGTTTTTCTCAATAATTATCGGTCTCCGGCTCCCGGGATAAAAACCTTCCGCACCAAAATACAAGCCTATTTTATTGAAAAGCAGATAATAATAAATCTCACTTTCCAGATGTGTCATGATGTACGTTGAATCTTTTAACTCCCGCATTAATTCAAAATCTCCCGCCACAGGAAATTTATCAAAGCCTGCTTCATGATAATTAAACTTGATTAAACTCTGTAAAGCTGAAAATTTCTGCCAGGAAAAGGCTAACGATCTGTCAGTCCCAAATAAGTTTAGAAATTGAAAATTCAAATTGCCACTGTATCTGTCTTCCGCTTCTGTTTTGTTCGAAAAGCCCAGAATACCGGAAAGACGTGTCATCTTCCCTTCCTGTATTTTAAACAATAATGTTTGGTTATTTAAAGGAATCAACTCACAATCCCGGATGTATTCTTTCTTTCGAATATTTTCTTCAGCCTGATTCAGTAAATTCAAATTTACCTGTTGAATTAACATGATCTGCGATATTTTTAATAATGTCTTTTCTTTAGTAACCTGATTACCCATGAAAACAAATTTGTTGAATTGGCATCTTTTGCCTTCATCAACTCTGATATATGCTTCCAAAGTATCCTGGATAATTCTGATGCTGTCCAGATCTACGGCACAAAATAAATACCCGTTGTCTGCATATATATCATTTATCCTCTGCATAATATTCGGGATGTCCTCAAGAGTTGATTTACTAATAAAACCACTTCCCAAGGATTTTTGCAGATAGGGTGTAGTATAAAAGTAATTGCCTCTAAGGCTGAGATGAAGCGGAATAGATTTATTGCTTTCCTGAATAATATATTTGAGTTGTACTTCTTCCCCATTCAAAGGTAACGCTTCCGGATATGAGA
>CAYQPF010000203.1:0-7376 GCA_964419225.1 uncultured Candidatus Cloacimonadota bacterium
AAATGAAAAACGGTATGTGAGTATTGGTTGTAAATGCATATGAGACAAGAAAATAAAATATAATTTAGAATTGGGAAAGAAACGCTTTTCGGAATTATCTCACACAGAGGCACAGAGGTTGAAGAGGTAATACGCTTTAGAGAGTTTTTTATAATTTTGGAGATTTATCTCACGCCGAGTCGCCGAGGAGAGAAGGAAAGAAAGGTAAAAGAAACCACTATTTCGGAGTTTTATCCACAGATTACACGAATTACCACAGATTAGAGAGGGGAGAAATAATTGATAGTTGAAAATTGACAGTTGACAATTTGGAGAATAAAATAATAAGAAATTGTTGGTTATGATAAGATTGCAATTTTAACAACAATACTAACATTTATTTAAAAGCAATCTGTAAATACAACTCTTAAAAAATTTAACACAATAACATATTTCAATTCTCTCTCTTTTAATTTGTGGAAATTCGTGTAATTCTGTGGACCACTATCTCGGAAATGTGTAATTTCCACTACTCCTGACTCAGGACTGTGGACTCATGACTTTCCTTCCCCTTTCCCACCGACACCTGACACCTGACACCTATTTTTACATCTGTGGTTAAATCTCTAATAAGCTTCACTAAAATAAAATCGAAATTGTGCTATATTTTCTTGACATTCAATAACTTACAACGAATACTCACATACCGTTTTTCCTTTTTTGCTCTAATAAGCAAAGGAGGTTTACTATGAAAACAAATTACTGGCTCGCGTTGATGCTGATACTGGCATTAGCAACAGGCGTCCTGTCCGCAGGTGACGAATGGGATATTTCCAAAATGCCTGTATTCACAGGGGATATCACAAAGCATTTGGATGATGTGGTTATCGATGGAGATGGGTATTTTGTAATTGAAATAGGAGGTGAAATGTATGTATATTTTGAAGAGTAACTTTATCTAACGCAGCAAAAACTGAAATAAGGTAGGGGCAAATTCGTATTTGTCCCTGCTGAAAAAACTGCAAAAAGTTACTTTTACAATTCTTGTATTTCTCTAAACTGAGAATTTTTACAAAAATCTCAGTGTAATAAACTTGTGTCCTATTCGACAAAAATATTGGCAAATATAATACACTTATTCATAAGGCACTGGTTACACCAGAGTTTTAACCTCAATTATTTGATTGGTTTCTTATTTGTATGTTTCTTTGACAATTTCTGAGTAGATAAAATACAATTAGTGTTTATATGGTTTAACTCGTAATTCCGAGGGAGAATTCCTTTTATGATAAGCTCTTCTACGATAGTTTCCGGTGATTTATCTTCTGATAATCTATCTGCAAAACATTGCATAATTTTACCTTTTTCCAATGGAAAAGCAAACCCGGGTGTACATTTAGTTTGTTTTAAAAGAACAAGTTCTTTTCCACTATGAATTGTTATCCTGTTAGCTTTGTTAAAAGAAATAATTAATATTATTGCTTTAGGTTTATTGTCATGTCTGCCAAACGCACTTACTTTATATTTATTTAAATCCATCAATACTATCCCCCATCTTTCCAGTTCATAAATATTAGTGAACAGTGTTTTCAATTCTTCGATTGGGATCTTAATATTATATTTTTTAAGTTCTGAAATATCTTTGGAATTACAGACTTTGCAGAGGTGTAAAAGAAAGTTTCTGATGCTGATGTATTTGCGGTAAGTCAGGATTTCGGGAGTGGCATCCCAGCCCTGGCTGATCAAATACTTAGCTTTCAGGTTACGTCTCACAATCTGACTGTGTTCTTTGGCTGTTTGGTAACTTATTTTTTCAGCTTTGGCATAATCAGTCAGATTTTCATATTTAATTAACTTCTGATAGATACTGTAATCTTTACGGCCTAATAAATTCTTGATTTCCAGAATATTGAGTTGTTCACAAACATTCTCTTCTGTGATCTCATCTATTTGCTTAGCTATTTTGATCTCTTGGGCTAAGCGTCTTTTTTCTTCCACTGAATGTGCCTGGTAGTGTTTTGACTTACGGACTAAGCTAAGGGTTGTTTGCTTGAGCCAGCCTTTAACGTAAGTAATTTCAGTCTTGGATATGAGTAAAGCTAAAACAGTTTCCTGGGCGATGTCCTCAGAAATTTCTTCCTGAGAAGTAAGGTACAAAGCATATTTATAGGAGAACATCCTCAAATCCTCGAAATAATTTTCAATACGGGCATAAATATTATGCGATATCCATTCATGAATCTTAATATCCTGAAGAGGGTTTTGGATTAATTCCAAAGTAATCTGATTGGATAATTCAATGACAATATATCTGTTATGTAATAATTTCGTCAGGTTATTCAAAATAGTGTTCTGATATTTGGAAAATACCCGCATTTGTACAGCACTGGACATACACATTTTTTCATTCATAATACATACTCCTTGTAACTATAAACATATAGATATTAGGAAGTAAAATATTGTAAAGCATTATTTTATATATTTATAATTAACTGTTTTACAGGGAGTTACACCACTGAGGGAAAGGAGGGAATTTTAGATATTTGGAGGGAATCGGGGGGAGAGACGGTTTTAGAGAGTTTTTATCCACCAATTACGCTAATTACTCGAATTAGGAGAGAGAAGGGAGAAATTATTAGTATTAGTGGGAGAAAAGAGATTTTTATAAGGTAGACTTTGTTTTAGATCAAGAAGGTGTTGATAAATTCGAGAAGAGATTTTGACCGCGAATTGTGCGAATTTAGCGAAGGGAACTTTAGCCACAGATCAACACTTATTTACACTGATCAGGAGAGAATTTTTATTGGTGTGGAAAAGGGAATACTATTATTCAATTCAACACTGTGAGAAATAATTTTAAAGTGACAATATTCTGACTCAAGACTCAGTCCTATGGACTCATGACTATCTTTCCCACTGACACCCGACACCTGGCACCTGACACCTATTTTACATTTGTGGTTAACTCTCGGAAAAAGGTTTCTCCTGATTCTCAATTATCTCCGATGAGCCTCGCTTTTTCCAATTCTTTACCCAATAATTTAACTAAATTAGCCGGAATTTTTTTTGATAGTTCGGTGTATTCAGTCATTTCTTTCACAGCTAAAGGAGATCCTGTCTCAAGATAATAGTAAAGCAAATAGTAAGAGCCCATGAATTTGATAAACCGGTCGTTATCGGACTTGATAAGTTCAAAATCCTGAAGAGATGCCTTTTTCAAAGACTCATCCCGACTGGCGATAGCGATAGTTCTGATCAGAGCCATTTCAATTTCCTGAGTCTTACCTTTTTGCAATAATCTCTGGAATCTCTTCCGGTCGGTAAAGAATATTCCGGCTTTATTTGGCAAGGTTGTTGCCAAAAAGATCATAAATGATGTAACCCCGGTTACCACTAAAAGGAATTGCCAAGGATCAATAAACAAGGGTGCTAAAACAAAACAGATACAAGTTAATAGTACAGAAGCTAAAGGTCCTGAGATAATAACGAGTCCGAACTTCCTGAAATTATCGGGAGAATCTGTCACAGGACAGGTAGCCGCCACACCACCAAAATAGTTCAAATCTTTATTGAAATAGACTTTGATCTTTCCGTCAGGCTCTCTTTTAATTCCCAGAAATCCCGTCACAAATAACTCCAACCTAAATCCCTGATATAATCCCATGCATAAATGCCCGAGCTCGTGAAAAGTCAAAACAAAGAAAATGCTGACAAAGACACCTGTCATGAACACTATATTCTGCCAGTTCTTCACAAGGAAGGCATTAATGGTTGTATAAAATAAGATAATGGATACAATAGCTAATAAAAGAATTAGGATTGATGAAATTAAGATAATGAGTTTTTTATTCATATTATTTCTCCTGATCGAATGAAACCCAACCGTATTTATTTAGATCTATGACATCATTTTTCCCGAATTGGACACCTTCAAGCTGAAGCATTTCTTTTTGTAATTCATAACCTGTTTCCAAAGATATTTTACCCAATCTGTTAATGACCCTGTGCCAGGGCAGATCATGCTTATCACTCGAAGAATTCAATAACCAGACAACCAGTCTGGCGGCCTTTTTGTTACCGGCTAATTCAGCAATCTGACCATAAGTCGCGACTTTTCCGGAAGGAATACTGCTGATTATTTCCAGAATTGCTTCACTTAAAGGACTTCTTTCCATTATTCAGCCTGATTAACAAATTCAATTTTTCGGGAATTAGCAGCATCATTTAAAAATGCTTCCAACTCCGGTGCCAGGGTTTCTTCAACTTCAAGAGTTAATTCCACCCGGTCAGTGTAGATCAAATCGGTTATATCTGTTTTAAAGGATTTGAGTTGATATTTGAAGGTATCGAAAAAATGATAATCAGTGACAATATGGTATTGTTTTTTAAAGATCAGTGGATCTAAGGCTTGTTCCAAAATTGCTTTATCGACTACTGAGCCATAAGCTTCTATCAGGCCACGCACACCGAGTTTAACCCCGCCGAAATAGCGGGTAACGACAGCGGTGACAAAAGTCAGGTCATGTTTCAGCAGAGCATTGAGCATAGGTTTTCCTGCAGTACCGGAAGGTTCACCATTATCAGAGCTGTGTGATATATCAGCTTTGCTTCCTAAAATATATGCCCAACAATTGTGTGTAGCATTCTTATGTTTTTCGCTAATTTCAGTTATAAAGAGTTTTGCTTCAGTAAAATCAGCAGTCTTTCTTAAATGACAGATGAAGGTTGAACGGGATATTTTCTCTTCAAATATCCTGTCAGAATCTATGATATATAACTGCTTCTGCTCTGCCATACTGTTTCCCTAACTAACAACTAACAACTAATAATTACTTCCCCAATTTTTCCAGAAATTCTGCTTCTTTCAATGAATCGAGTCCTGCTCTGTATTTATATGTTTCGGGTAAGATCAAATAATAATGGTAGGTTTTCTCAATAGTTTGAGCCAGAGGAGTAAACGTAAGATTTCTTTGCAGAGCTTTTTTAATACTGATGCTACTGTCCCCGGCATATTCTTCAGCTTCAGGAACCCAGAGAGTCAGTTCTGTCCAGGGTTGAATTTCATTTTCCAGAATCAGATCCTGTTCCACCCAGACAAATTCGGCTTGTGGATTTATACTTTGCTTACATTGATTCAGAAATTCACCCATAGTCAGGCAATAGTCAGGTCCGGTTAGATTGAAAGTACCGGTTGTGTTAGATTGTCCTGCCTGGATAACCCACTCTGCCAGATCTTTGGCTTCGATAAACTGGATGGGTTTGTTTTGAGGCAGGGGTGCCAGAATCTTACCACCTTCGTGTACTCTTTTTATCCAGTAGGTAAATCTGTCTGAAGGATCCCAGGGTCCGACAATGAGGCCTGGTCTGACAATAAGTGCCTTATCTGCAAAGCTTTTAACTACTTCAGCTTCGCATAAGGCTTTCAACGGGCCGTAAGTTGCACCGTTCAGTTCTCTGTCAGCCGGATTCTCAAGGACACCAACGGGGTAATTTTCATCTATACCAACAGTTTTGAAGTCGGCATACACAGAGATAGTGGAAATAAAAACATATTTTTTGGCTTTATCTTTAAAATAATCTGCAGAAATATGGACTGTTTCCGGAGTGTATCCACATGTATCAATCACCAGATCCCACTGGCGGTCGGCCAGTAGATATAGATCCTGATTTCTGTCGCCCATGATCTCTTCGACATCAGCGAACAATCCGGGATTGGTTTTGCCTCTGTGAAAAATTGTAACCTGATGTTTGTTTTTAAGTGCCTGTTCTACGAGATATCTGCCGAGAAAAAGTGTTCCGCCAATAATCAATACTTTCATAGTTCCTCCTACGCTTTGTTTTTAGCCCAGGAAAAAGCTTCTTGCATTAAGGAAGCAGGAGGCTCTTTGATGAGTTGGTTTTTCTGCATTAATTCCATTAGATCACGGGTATATTTAATATCCTGAAGGGTTTTATGATAAACATCTTCAGGAGATATTTCAATACGGGCAACTTTATCGAGGCAGGCTTGTTTGGCTACAGCAGCAGCTACAGCGGCAAAGACCTCTGTCTCGTCCATGGTCGGGATAATGTAGTCGGGGTTGATGCCTTTTTTGCAGGCGAAATCAGCAAGAGCTTCAGAAGCAGCGATAGCCATATTATCGGTGATTTTGCGTGCTCTGGTAAGCAGTGCACCTTTAAGGATCCCGGGAAATCCCAGGGAATTATTGACCTGATTCGGAAAATCACCTCTACCTGTTGCCACAATAAAAGCTCCGGCATCTTTAGCCGTATGCGGATAGATCTCCGGAACAGGATTAGCACAGACAAAGACAATAGGCTTTTCTGCCATAGAGGTAATCCATTCCGGCTTAATCACATCAGGGCCGGGTTGAGACAAGGCTATAACAACATCGGCACCTTTGAAAGCTTCTTCCAGAGATTTAATCTTTTGTGGATTGGTTTGCTGACAATAAGACCATTGCTGGTAATATCGCGGGTCATCTCTGAAATCATGTCGGTCAGCATCAAGAGCACCATCGGCATCAAACATAATGATATTGGCAGGGATCATGCCCATTTTTAGAGCAAAGCGGGCAATAGTGCTATTGGCAGCACCGGCACCCAGAAAGATCGTTCTGACATCGGCAATATTCTTCTCTGCCAACTTAAGAGCATTGATCAGGCCGGCCATGATCACACAGGCAGTGCCCTGAGCATCATCATGCCAGACAGGAATATTGCATTCTTCTCTGAGGGTGTCCAGAACTTTGTAGCAATTGGGTTGAGAAATATCTTCCAGATTAATAGCTCCGTAACTAGGCTCCAACATTTTAACAAAGTCAATGATCTTATCAGGATCTGGTTCACCATTTTTATCTCTGTTGTTAATACACAGAGCTGTTCCGTCAATACCGGCGAGATATTTCATGAGAAAAGCTTTGCCCTCCATTACTCCCAGGCCTCCGGCAGGTGTACAATCACCGTCACCGAGAACGCGGGTGGAATCACTGACAACCCCAACGAGGTTGCCGCGATTGGAAAGCTGGAAAGATTGTTCATTATCATCTCTGATAGTGGTGGAGATCATGGAAACACCAGGAGTGTACCAGACGTTAAACCAGTTAAAACTAAAAACACCGGCCTTGGGAATTGTCTGCATCTTACCCCCATAAAACTGATGGGCGAGTTCTGACATTTTTTTCAGGAAAAGGGTTTTAATTTTAGCTGCTTTATCGGGTGGAAAGCCATCAGCAATTTGCTCCAGATATTTTTCGAGTGAATTATTGGAATCCATTACATCTCCTTATCAGTTAGCAGTAGGCAGGGTGCAGTTGGCAGTGAATCAGCACATAAGGCACCACAATGTAAATAAATTAAAAAAAAAGCTGCCGTTTCCGGCAGCCTTAAGGGAA
>CAYQPF010000204.1:0-7350 GCA_964419225.1 uncultured Candidatus Cloacimonadota bacterium
GAGACATGGCTCATTCAGTCTGGACGAGTGGCTCATCGTGAAAATATTATTCACAGAGCCACCCTCACGCAAAAAAGAGCCACCTAAATCGGTGGTGAGAGCCACTCCTAAATCCCCTAATAATTTGCACCTTTGTAACAGAATCTATTACTTTGTGAAAATAGCTAATTGCTTCCCAAAGTATTGTTTTATTACTTCCGTCATTATTCATGAGCATTAATTTATGAGGTAGAGAATCAGGCTGAATTCCACGATATCCAAAAGCAATACGAGTACAGTCATTGGAAAACAGTGTATAATACTCATTTGCACGAGGAGTATTGGTTAAGTTTGTTTTTGAATGTGTTTCAAGATCGTAAAGGAAGATATCCAAAGAATTAGTTACACTGGAATACACAGAAGATGTAAGATACCTTCCATTTTTGGAAAGTGTTGGTAAACCTGCATATTCACTATTGAAAACATACTCAAGGTTAGTTAAGGATCTATCACTAAATTGATAAACACTATCGAAGCATTACCATTTGAGAGAATTAGTTTTGTTTCATCAGGAGTCATCATCAAATGATCCCATTTACCATCCAAAAGTTTAACTCTGTTGGTTCCATCCACATTTTGAATATAAAGAGCAGGTTCGTATGTAACCCAAGGGTTGAGACTGGAATCATTTTTAGGAGTAATACAACCTGTTAAAGCTAAGAAAATCGTTGTTACCATAAGTATTATTAACTTATTCAAAGCTTTCATTTTTTCATCCCGAAATTCTTTAATTCCAGATTCAAATATTTAACTAATCCCATCTGTCCCTTAACGGTTCATGTCTGAGATTGCAAAAGTGCCATACTTTTGAAGAGATAAAGCAAAGGTATTTGTGTGCTTTAATATACTGTGAGATGCTTTTTTACTTTTTCACCAATTTCTCTTTTGGAAGCATCAGCATTCAGAAGAGGATAATCCGGTTCAAAAACCGAGTAGTTGATTTGTCTTAACCCTAATAAAAAGGAGAAGTTGGTTTAATGTTCCAGACGGTTTTAGAGTTATCAACTTTCATTTCCTGATAATGAACATCAATTTTATTCTTGTATTCAGTCAACTTCTCAGGGTTAAGGATTTCTGGAGTTATTTTTTTGTTATTATTGTCTAATTCTGTAATCTGGCAGAAAAGTGTTTTTTGAGTTTTCAGATCAATTTGATAGTCAATCCGGCAATTATCGAATTCTTCCTGAATATAGAGTATTCCTTTGTCGATTTTCTTTACTTCCAGAGTTATCAGGTTCATCTCTGTCATACTCTCTTGCCTGGCTGAAGACATTTAGACAGGTGACGGAAAGAAAAAGGATAAGTAACAAATAAATTGTTTTG
Source organism: uncultured Candidatus Cloacimonadota bacterium (assembly GCA_964419225.1). Lineage (GTDB taxonomy): Bacteria > Cloacimonadota > Cloacimonadia > Cloacimonadales > CAYQPF01 > CAYQPF01. The sequence continues at coordinate 1,363 of CAYQPF010000204.1, forward strand.
AATTTAAAATTCTTGAGATCTCCATAAACAAGCATAGTAATTCTTTCTAAATAGAAAAAAAAGTCAGCACCGAAGTGCTGACACATAGGTAGTTATTTATTTAATTTCAATAATTTGTCGAGACTATACTCGACACTAAAGGCAAAGCCGGAGTTTTTAAAAGACATATCGCGACCTTTATCATTGCTGGTCAAGCCTTTTCGTATCTGGCTTCCAGCAGAATATCGCTGAATTCAAAAGCAGCAGCGACAACTATACCTAATTCATTACTTTTTTTTAAACTCTTTAATATCAAATGAAGTATGACTTTTCTTTGCATTCTTATACTCTTCTTCATCGATTTCCTCATCTTCACCGATACCATCATCTCCTTTTGCACTCATCAACAAATTGAAAGAAGGGCCGAAACTAAAATGAAAGGTAGTTGAACCTTCAACTGCCGATAAACGGAGAAGAATCGGAATGTTTAAATAAGTAAGAGTCTCTTTCATGTTAAGAGTGGCAATGTAGCCATCCATAGATTCTGTATAGTCCATGCTGGCACCTTTGCCATTAATAAGAATTTCAGGTTGAATCGCAATATTCTTTTCCTGATTAATAGGAAATGCGTGATATACACCAACATTAATAAAAGTACGATTCTTGATGTTTGTACTAAAATCAGGCAGGTCATAAGTTTTGTAATAGTTGAAATTAACACTGCCTATGATATCAAGTGCAGATAGCCATAAACTAATACAGACTAAAATTAAAATTAGAATAATTGCTTTTTTCAATATTTTCTCCTCAGAGTTTTGGATATTGAAAGCAATATGAGAGACAGATAATTATTGTCAAATGCAATTTTTTGAAAAAGCATCAGGCTTAAGGCGTCAGGAGCCAGTGGTGAAAAGACATTGGGATTTAGGATAGGGTTGGGATATAATTTTTAATGGTGAATTGGGAGTTCTGGGGGAACACGGACTGACATGGACTGACACCGACTAGCACAGCCAGGGAAAGAGATCTGAGTGTGATAAGGTACTGGGGGTATGTAATTTTTGGGGCAAATCATCATTTGCCTGGGTTAAGTGTAAAACACTTTGCTTCTTACCCATGCTGTTTTGAGAATACCTTAACTTTTCAAAAATTATTTGGGTGATTTCAGATTATTGGAACTGCAATTGCTTTTATATAATTTAAAATAATCTAAAATATGTGAATATTTTAAGGAGAGGATTTATGAATAGGCCTTGTAAATTGATTTTAGTTTTTTTTGCTATTTTACTATTTACGTCGCTAACCGCGAATACTGACAACCAAACATCGAAAGTGTTCAGTATTGTCACAAAAACAGCAGACTATATGGACATCAGGTTCAAGCTGGACAGCTATCAAATGACTCAGGAAATGTCTCAGGGAAAAGAATATACGCATATTCTGCATCCTGAAGCAGGTTATCTGATGGAAAAAGGCTTACCGGAATTACCAACCTTTTCCACAACAATCGCTATTCCTGTCGGAGCAACAATAAGTTTTAATACTACAACTCAGTCAGAAAAGAACCTGACAGGTTATACTCCCTTCCCATTTCAGGGTAATGAGAAAGACGCACAGGCAGGACAGTTTGCCATTAATACCAATTATTATAAAGGCAACAATTCTTTCCCACAAAACCTGGTTCAGAGCAGTGAACCTTCTGTTTTAAGAGATTATCGCATAGTAACAGTAACTCTTAATCCTTTCAGTTACAATCCGAGTGGAAACGAACTGAAAGTCAAAGAAGATGTGATAATAAGAGTTAATTTCGGAAATCAGGGCGACAACACTACATTCAAAGTAAATAATACCATCTCAAAGAGTTTTGAAAGAATTTATGAAGCAACGATTTTAAATTACGATAATGTCAGAGATGAAAATCCTGTTTATCAGAAAAGGACTCTTCTCATGATCTATCCCAACAACACAGCCATAATCGATGCTGTAACCCAGTTAGCAGAATGGAAGAAAGAGAAAGGTTTTGATGTCACGGTAGTAAGTACTCAGGTTACCGGTACTACAACAGGAGCCATTAAAGCCTATATCCAGAATGCTTATAATACCTGGCAGAACAAGCCTGAATATATTATGCTTGTAGGAGATGCCACAGGTACTTTCACGGTTCCCTGTATTAACCATAATTATGGGTACTATGAAGGTGACGGAGACTATCCTTACACACATTTAGCCGGAGGAGATTATCTGGGTGATGCTTTTATCGGACGCTTGTCTTTCGATTCAGCTATTCAGTTGCAAACTATTGTGAATAAAATTAAAAGTTATGAAAAAACACCAAACATGGCAAATACTGGTTGGTATAATAAGGCTTTACTGGTTGGCGATACAAGCCCTTCCGGTAATTCTGTCATTTCAACGAACAGATATATTAAAGAGCTTATGCTTGCTCAGAATTCTAATTTTACATTTACCGAGCAATATCAGCAAAACTCATCCCCTACCGTAAATAACACAGCTATCAACAACGGATGTTTATTTTTTAATTATCGGGGTTGGATCGGCATGAGCGGATGGGGAACTAGTCAGGTAAGTCAATTAACAAATGTCAACATGTTGACCAATTTTGTTCTTATCACCTGCGGAACAGGTGCTTATGCTTATTCAGGCGATGTCAGTGTGATCGAAGCAGTTCTGCGTGCAGGCACACCAACTACCCCTAAAGGTGGTATTGCGGGCATAGGAATGTCAACCTCTCATACACATACGAATCTTAACAATACTCTGGACGGTGGTGCTTTTCATGGTCTTTACGCAGATAAAATGCGGACCATGGGTGAAGCACTTCTTTATGCAAAATTATTCCTTTTGCAGGTTTATGGTGGTTCCAATCTTGCCATGGCTAACGACTTTGCACATTGGTGCAATCTGATGGGTGATCCATCTCTGGATGTGTGGGTAGATGTACCCAAGCAAATGAATGCCGTTTATCCTCAAAATATTTATTCCGGTACCAACAATGTTTCCTTCCAATTAACTGATGGTGAAGGTCTTCCGTTGAAGGATGCCTGGGTATCCCTTTACAGACAGGATGCCGGCAGTATCGCTTCTGATTATACCAATGATAACGGCTATTTGAACCTGAATATCACTCCAGATCTGGCCGGACAGATTACCGTTACAATCACCAAACCCGACTATGTGCCTGTCATTGGTACGATTATCATAGACGCTGTAGGGACAGTTGGTATCGAAAGTGTAGTTTGGAACAGTTGGTACCGAAAGGGTATTTTTGGAGGATGAAATTACTGGCGGAACACAAGGCAATAGCAACACATTTTTTAATCCTGGAGAGACTGTTGATATTCAAACAGTAGTCAAAAACTTTAATACTTCAAGTGTTAGTAATGTTGCCGGCACACTCCACTGTACAGACACCTATGTCACAGTGGTTGATTCTTTAGCTGATTTTGGTACTATCGCTCCTTCAGCAACAGTCACTCAGGCCTTTAGAATTTCCATTTCCAATGCGTGTCCTGACAGAAGAATGTTGAATTTTGAACTAACCTTGACAGATAATACTAATACCTGGCATTCGACCTTTAGCAGAGAAGTTAAAGGCGGAGATCTTGATTTGACGGCTATGACTGTTTTGGATAATGGCAATGGTGTATTGGATCCTACCGAAACAGCACCTATAGTATTTTACATTATTAATAATGGACAGGTTGATCTGAGCGATATAAATGCCAAGCTTATAAGCAGAAGTGCTATGCTTCAGGTACAGGATTCATTGGCCAGTTTCGGTTTTGTTCCAATGGGCGGACAGGTTGAATGTACCGTGAACAATTTTATCGTTTCATCAATGGCTCAATGTATTCCTGGTATGCAGTTGGATGCAGATCTGATTTTCTATAATGCATCAGGTTATGAGGAAATTGAACAAATCAAGATCAACATAGGACAAGTCACTGTTACAGATCCTCTTGGACCTGACACATATGGATATATCTGCTACGATCAGGAAGACAGTTTCTATCTGGATCATCCGGAATACGAGTGGATTGAAACCGTTCCCGCACTTGGCGGACAAGGAACACACCTGGCAATTACTGATCCGGGTGAAAATAATGATGGAGTTGGTTTAGTTAACCTGCCCTTTACTTTCACTTTCTACGGTCAGGAATATAACAGTATGAGTGTATGTTCGAATGGTTGGTTGAGTTTTGTCCCGACTTCTCAGATAGAATTCAGAAATGTCAGAATTCCGGGACCTTTATGCCCCCGAGCAATGATTGCAGCTTTCTGGGATGATTTACAAATACAGGGCACAAATTCGGGAATTTACAGTTATTACAACACTACCGATCATTATTTTGTGATCCAATGGAATGCCATGAAAAATCTTGCAGGTAACAATCCTACGGAAACCTTTGAAATAATTCTTTATGACCCACAGTATTATCCAACCTCTTTGGGTGACGGTCAGATTAAAATTCAATACAAAACCTTTAATAATGTGGATCAGGAAAATTATTGCTCTGTTGGTATCATGGACCATACAGCCCAAAAAGGTATCGAATATACTTTTGACAATGATTATCCTGTTGCTGCAAGAACTCTTACAAACCAATCGGCACTTCTTTTTACAGGAGCTCCCATCAATCACGAACTTGCATATATCATCCTCGGCGGTAGCCAAATCTTCTTTGATGGAAACGGTAACAATATCATCGAATCCGGGGAAACAGTAAATGCAGGGATCCCTCTTTCTAATATCGGACAGGCAACAGCAACCGATATCACCGCAACACTTACATCACTTGATACATACGTAACGATAACCAACCCTACTGCAACCTATGCAGATATAACAAGTGGCTTAACAGAAACAAATACAAGTTATTATACATTTAATATAGCAGAGAATTGCCCGAATGATCATGTTGTTGCTTTCGTTCTCACTGTCCATTCCGGTGCAGACACTTGGGAAAGAAGATTCAGTGTTACTGTCAAAAAGCCAACCTTAACCATGGGTACAATGATGGTGAATGACAGTCAGGGAAATAGTGACGGGATTCCTGATCCGGGCGAAACTGTTAACTTGGTTGTATCTCTAAAAAATAACACACTCATGGACATCAATAATGTGACCATGGAAATGACCAGTACCAACACCAATATTACCTTACAAACTCCAACTGCTGAATTTGGTCTTATTCCGGCTCAATCGTCAATCCAGGCAGTCATTCCTGCAACAATTTCTTCTTCATGCCCCTTGAATACTGTAATTCAGCTTAGTATAAACGCAGCGGGAGATAACTCCTCAAATCTGATGCAGAATCTTACTCTTGGAGTAGGTATGGCACCCGATTTTCTGGAAGAACATTTTGCTCAAATGCCACCTCAAAACTGGTCTATAGATCAACACCAGGAAAACTGGACAGCCTCAAATTCTCAAAGTTCCGGTGGTGTCACACCTGAAGCTAAATTCCTCTATTTACCGTCATTTAATGACGGTTCAAGACTGATCACCAAAAACCTCAACCTGGTCGGTACATCTGATCCTGTCTTATCTTTCAAACAAAGAGTATTTAAGCGTAACAGTGACAGTGCTATCGGGGTGGCCTCCAGATCGAATAACGGGCCCTGGCATATTCTGTGGAGTATTATTCCTACCGAGCACATAAATCCCATGACCCAAACCATACCCTTGAATGTTAATACAGATATTAATCAACCTAATTATCAGCTCTGTTGGTTCATTGAAAGCAACTCAGAAACTATCAACCTGTGGTATATTGATGATGCCATTATAACTGCCAGCTTTGGCAACACAGCAAGAATTTCTGGACATGTTAATCTTAGTGCTGTTGATCTTCCTGTAGAGAATGTCTTGATCACTGCCGGTGATTATTCAACTCACCCAAACAGTGCCGGTGATTATACTCTTTACCTTCCGGCTAATACTTATCCACTTTTAACAGCTTCCTGCAAATATTTCAACACACAGTC
>CAYQPF010000205.1:0-7288 GCA_964419225.1 uncultured Candidatus Cloacimonadota bacterium
GCATCTGCATAATGCAAAATCTCCATCTATTGCACCGAAGGTGCATACTCTTTGGCAGCTGGTGGCGGAAGCCACTGGGATAAATAACCTATAAACTCGCCCGAAAAGGGCGTCCATTTTAATTATGCAGATGCCTCTAAAGCCGGCGTTTCAAGGAAAACTGAAATTAGAATCCAATAAAGAGTAGTCTCTTGTTATATAGACTGGCACAATAAATTGATGTTTTTTTGAATTAGCTTATTTCTGGCATTCCGGGCAGAAATAGGTTGATCTCCCCCCTTGTTTTATTCTTTTTACAGGATGATCCAAAGGACATAATTTTTTGCCGTAAATTTGCAGAAAGTTCTGGAATTCTCCCTTTTTGTCATCAATTCTCCGGTAATCCGAAATACTGGTGCCGTTACATTCGATTGCTTTAAGCAATACTATTTTTATTTCTTTTACCAGTTTATCAATTTGCCTGGCAGTCATCACTTTGGCCATTGTTTCAGGAGATATACGGCATCTGTACAAACTTTCCAGCACATAGATATTCCCCAGTCCCGCAACAATGGTCTGATCCATGAGAATGGTCTTTATATTTGTATTTTTAGAAGAACAGATGTTACTAAGATATGCTTTATCGAAACCTTCTGTCAAAGGTTCCGGGCCTAAAGTGGCCATTGTATTATGCTTATCATCCAACCCGATTAACTCGATTTTCCCAAAGGTCCTGATATCATTGAAAATAACGATTTCTCCGTTTGTGAGCAGTAAATAGGCTCTGGTATGTTTTCCAATTGAGTTCTTATCTGCCGGATAGATCAGCTTCCCCGTCATTCTCAAGTGGATGATCATCAGGCAGGAATCCAGAACGAAAAGCAGATATTTTCCTCTGCGTTCGATGGACTTGATCGTCCCAATTTTCTCTGTTAGATCAAGCTGAGTTTTGTTAATTACGGTGTTGGGTCTGAGTTCAACTATTTCGGAGATAGTCTTCCCCTGTAAGCAAATCAAGTCTCTAACAATAGTTTCGACTTCTGGTAATTCTGGCATTATATCTCCTTTTTGGCAATAAAAAGCATATTATATGATTCGTCATCGAGTTCATCCTTAGCAAAAGAACCGTAAACATTGATTAAAGTAAAACCGCAATGTGTGAGAAGTAAACGCATGTGATCAAAGCTGATACCTTTAAAAGTTACTTCATGATTGAATTGTTCTTTTTTACCCTTTTTGTTAATAGAAACATATGTGTCATGCCAATACTTCGTGTTGGATATTATATTAATATGATGTGAAGTGAACATACTCACTTCTTTTTGCGTGGCTGGATTAATAGCTTGATAAAGTTTGATTTTCGGTTGATCAATGAGGCCAAATGTCGTATCCGGGCAAAGATCTATTCCCAGGATACCACCAGTCTGCAGGGATTTGTGAATGTTCCGGAGAGTCTGGATTTGATCTTCAAGAGTTAAGAGATATTGAAAAGAGGAATAGGGAATGAAGCAAAATTTATAGGCATTCTCCCGGGTAAATTTCTGCATATCATCTTGAACAATATCCAGATTGGGATAATGTCCATATCTTGAACGTAGAACCTTCAAAAATTTAGGAGCTTTATCCAGGGCTGTTACCTGAAAACCTTTTTCCAATAAATGATGGGTTATTCTACCGGTTCCTGCTCCCAGTTCTAATATTGGTCCACCATAAATCTCAGCCATTTCTAACCAGAAATGTACATCTTCCTTCTGTTTATCACAGATCAGATCAAATTCCCAATCATAAAAATCAATCAAATCATCCCAGTTCATCGATCTCCTGTTTATATCACCCCCCTCTCTTCGCAAGAGAGGGGCTGGGGGTGAGTTATTTCCCATTACTCAAGACTCAGGACTATAGACTCAAGACTCCCCACTGACTACTGCCTACTGCCCACTGATTATATAAGCGTATAAGAGTTTCAAAGTATTTTCCACACCTTCTTTATGAGTTCTCTCGTAACCATGAGAAGCAAAAACTCCTGGGCCGATTAATCCATGTTTGAGGTCATAACCTGCAGATAGTGTTGCTTCCACATCAGAGCCATAACTCGGATAAATATCAACTGCATATTGCAACTCATTCTTTTCTGCCAGATTGATGAGCTTAGTGGTCACTTCGTAATCATACGGCCCACCTGAATCTTTAGCACAAATAGAGACCATATATTCATCAGCCTGCAGATCGTCGCCTATACAACCCATATCAACAGAGATCATTTCCACCACATCTTCAGGAATGCCTGATGCACCACCGTGCCCTACTTCTTCGTAGGTGGTGAATAATAGATAGACTCTGCGGTTAAGTGTTAAATTGTCTTCTTTTATTGCTTTTGCCAAAGCTAAGAGAATTCCGGCACTGGCTTTATCATCCAAATGCCTGCTTTTTATAAAACCTGTTTCGGTAATTACAGTTCTGGGATCAATAGAAATGAAATCCCCGACCTTGATGCCGAGTTTTTTAACATCATCTGCTGATTTAACTTTTTCATCCAGATACACGACAATATTGGAATCACTTCTTCTTGTGCTACCAACTTCATTATTAACATGCACAGATGGATCGGTTAAAAGAAATGTTCCGGTAAATTTCTTGCCATCTCTGGTGTGGACAAGACAGGTTTCAGACTCGATGTAATTTTCCGGGTATCCCCCGATCTTGGTCAGCCTTAAAGTCCCGTTGCCTCTGATAGCTCTGACCATTGCACCCAAGGTGTCAATATGTGCTGCCAATACTAGGGGTTGGCCTTCCCCACCCAAATCGGCAATGACAGAACCTTTATTGGTTACTGTATTGGGTATATTTAATCCAGCAAATTGCTCTGTCAGATATTTGACAGCATAATGTGTAAACCCGGATGGACTTGGAATTAAACACAACTCTTTAATTCTAACTAGTGCATCTGTAACTATTGATTCTTTAATTTGCATAATAACTCCTATATTTTCTTTTTATCACTCTCTCCTGACTCCTGACGCCTGGCTCCTGACTCCTATCCTCGGGGATGGGTTGCTTTCACTCCCCTCTCTTCGCAAGAGAGGGGTCGGGGGTGAGTTTTGTCTTCACTGCACACTGCCTACTGCCGACTTCTCTAATCCCCCCTTCCCTTAATAAAAGGGAAGGGACAGGGATGGGTTGTTCACCTCTCCACTGACGCCTGACGCCTGACCACTATCCTCGGGGTTGAGTTATTTCTCCTTACTCACGACTCAGGACTATAGACTCAAGACTCCCATCTGCACACTGCCTACTGCCTACTGCCGACTTCTCTATTCCCCCCTTCCCTTAATAAAAGGGAAGGGACGGGGATGGGTTGTTCACCTCCCCGCTGACGCCGGACGCCTGAGGCCTGACCACTATCCTCGGGGGTGAGTTGAATCATTTATTACTGACCCCTGGCACCTGACACCTGATCTCCGCAGATTCCACAATGCGTTTAATCAGATCCCTGTAAGGAATACCCAATTGATTACACAGCATGGGCAGATCAGAATGAGTTGGATGTAGTCCTGATAAAGTATTTATTTCCAATACATAAGGCTTATCTTTCTCATCCAGTTTAATATCTATTCTGGCTGCATCACGGCATTCCAGAGCTTTATATGCTCTCAAGGCTAAATCCTTTATTTCATTCATTTCATCTGTTCTTAAAAGATAATCCACATAGGTCTCGCATTCTTCTTTATTCAAGAGGGAATAGAATTTATCGGGTGAGTTGTCTTTAATAATTATTTCCAATACGCCAAGCACCTCTGCCCTGTCTCCCGTTCCCAGTACGCCGACAGTATATTCTCTGCCGGAAAGGTATTTTTCTACCATGACAGGTTGGTTAAACTCAGCTAAAAGCATTTTAACCTGTCGCATGAGTTCTTTTTTGTTATAAACTATCGAATTATTATTTATGCCTTTTCCTGTTCCTTCAGCCACAGGTTTAAGGAATAACGGGTATTTAAATCTTTGATTTTTGATTTGGTCAATATTTGAAATTAAAGTAAAATCTGCAGTCCGAATTTTATTAGCCTGCAGGATATTCTTGGTAAAGCCTTTATGCAATGAAACAATATGGGTCAGTGTATCTGAAAAAGTATAAGCTATCCCAAATGCATCCAATAGAGCCGGAACTTGACCTTCTCTGGAAAATCCCTGCATCCCTTCTGCAATGTTAAAGACAAGATCCCATTTTTTGCTCTGCAGAAGCAAGGTCATCAAGCTTGGTAAAGAGCCGATTCTTTCGACCGAATGACCTAATTCGAGCAAAGTAGTCTCTAAAGCTTCAATTGTTTCCGGTGAATCCATTTCTACGAGTTTTTCAGCACTATATCCTTGTAATAAATATTCTTCGCGTAAATTATAAGTTAGTCCTATTTTCAATTTAACCTCTATATGAGTTCCTTAACTTCCCTGCGGGGAATATATTTAAGCATGGACAACATGACATGAATCTGCCCCTGTAGAGTATTAAGATCATGATCATTATTGATAACCAGATCTGATCTGAGAATTTTCTCTGGTTGGGGCATTTGAGCAGAAATTCTGTCTGAGATCTCTTTGGCAGTATATTTACTGCGGATTTGCAGTCTTTCGAACTGAGTTTTCCGGTCTGTAGTTATACAAACAATAAAATCGAAGCGGTTTTCCAGATTGCTTTCAAATAAGAGAGGAATTTCAATGAAAAGCACTTTTTCTTTCGTATCAGCAATCATTGTTTTGATCTTGAGTCTGATCAGCGGATGAATAAATTCATTCAGTTTTTTCAGATTGTCTTTATTCCCAAAGCATAATTCGGCGATCATTTCCCGGGTAATATCTACAGGCTCAGGGATATCAAACATTTTTTTCAATTGTCTTTGCACATTGATCGCCTTTAACAATTTATGACCGACTTCATCTGCCAGAATTGTAGAATATCCTGACCTTTTGATCTCACGCATAGCTTCAGACTTACCACAACCGATATTCCCGGTTACAGCAATTAATAAAGGTCTTTTATTTTGATTCATCTGTCAACCTCTGCAATAACTCTTCTGTCGAGATGTTTGTATGTATTACACCATTTTTAGCAAAAGCAATATCTCCGGATTGCTCTGAAACAACCACAGTAAAGGCATCTGTATTCTCGGTGACTCCTATTGCGGCAAGATGTCTTGTCCCGTACTTTTGCACGTAATCCAATTGTTGTGATAAAGGTAAAACCACTTTGACCGCAAAAACTCTGTCTTTTCTGATTACGACAGCACCGTCATGTAAAATAGTTTTATTGTTGAAGATGGTCAGCAGCAATTTGGATGAGATCAGGGCATCTATCACTTCCCCACTCTGGATGAAGTCTGTCAGTTTTCGGGATTTCTCAAATACGATCAGTGCACCAATTTTACGGAACGACATGGCATTGATGGCATTAACTATCGTAGTATAAGTTGTTTTTGGCGTTTTACGTCTAAAAGGATTCAAATAATGATTTTGTCCGGTTTTAGCTAAAACACTGCGTATTTCCGGCTGGAAAATGATTACAACGACCAGGATCCAGTAGTTCTGTAGTCCTTTCAGGATGGAAGTCACCATTTGCAGTTTGAAAACAGAGGCGATGAAATACATGATCAGGATCAAGCCTAATCCGGCCAGAATTTCATATCCGCCTATACGTTTAATTACCAGGATTATTGAGTAAATAATTACTGCAATGAAGATGATATCAAGAATATCACTTAGTCTTGGTATTAAGAATTCCATGCGGATTCTCTATTGCTGCCAGGGTGTCTAAAAAGATCCTGTTACTTTTTACATCATGTACCCTGATCATACTAATATTATTTTGATAAGCCCAGGCTGTTGTAGCCAGGGTTCCTTCCAATCTGTCTGAAGGCTCAGATGCATGTATTTGATTTAAGAAGCTTTTACGCGAAGTCCCTAATAATAAGGGTAATCCAAGCATTTTAAAAGCTTCAATCTGATTAATGATCTCAATATTGTCGGAAAATCTTTTCCCGAAACCAATGCCCGGATCGAGAACTAGTCGCTTCCTCTCAATTCCTTGTGCTTCTAAAGTATTTAATCTAACTTCAAAATATTCAATTATTTCTGAAACAGGATTTTCATATTGAGGATTAACCTGCATTGTTTGAGGAGTACCCTGCATATGCATCAGGATAACAGGAATCTCAGGATAATCTTTCAGCAGATTGGACATGGCAGGATCAAAGGTCAGAGCAGTAATATCATTGATTATATCAGCTCCTCCGGCTAAGACAGCTTTGGCAGTCTCAGCTCTTTTTGTATCAACTGAAAGCGGAATGTTTAAATATTTTTTAAGGCCTTCGACAACAGGAAGCACTCTGTCGATTTCTTCACTGGCCGTGATCTCTTTTGAGCCGGGACGGGAGGATTCACCGCCAATATCCAACAGATCAGCACCTTCTTCAATTAATTGTATGCCTCTTTCGATAGCTTTATTGGACTCAAAATACTTGTTTCCATCAGAAAAAGAATCCGGGGTAACATTAATAATCCCCATGATATTTGTCTTACCAAGATCTAAAGGTTTACCAATGCAATTAAGAGTTTTACCGGGTTCCAAACCATTAATGATCTTTGTTAGGAGAATATTAATCTCTTTTAACCCGAAAATCTCCTGATAATTCAACTTTTTGTGTAGTTTGATCATCTTGTCATATGATCCAATCAAGATCACATCACTGATTTCAGTCTTACCATTAACCACACCTCTGGCAACTGCGGCATCACCACCTAGACTGAGCATCTCCTGCTTCAAAATATTCGCAGCACCTAATTTCACATCCTTGAGTTTGATGAATAAGGGGAGCATTTTCAAAGCCATGACTTCCACACCTTGGGATGATACTCCGATCTTATGTAATTCTGCATAAGCTGAATTCAAGTCTTTGGGTTTTAATATACTAAACATAAAATTTAGATTCCTTTTTGAATTAATATTTCCCACGGTTTATTCAAATAGTAAGACATAACTTTTTTCTCTTTATTGAGTATATTTTCAGGAATAATTTTATCATATTTATCTAAGACAAGATATTTCTCAAATTTACAATTAAGTTCTATCGCTGAATTATTAATTATCCGCACACCTTCTTCCACTATTTCAGGAGTGGTGAATTCCATTAAATTTGTGTTGCAGATAAATTCTGTCACCTGCAATTTTGAGGAAAATTCCAGCATTGTTTTCATGATAGAGATTTCTTCTTCATTAGAAGTGAAAGGTCTCTTTGTATTGATCACAAATCTCATTTCATAA
>CAYQPF010000206.1:0-7283 GCA_964419225.1 uncultured Candidatus Cloacimonadota bacterium
ATTATATTTACCCATAAATTCCACATCCCTTCTCGATATAAATTCTACATAAAAGTTTAATTCTCCTTTGTTTTAAGAAAATTCTTAATATTATTTACTGCTATTAATCAAACTCTCTAATGTCTCCATCATACTTACACTTAATTTTTATACTCAACAATATAAGGACGATTTATCTTAACTTTTAATTAATAAGGAGTGTTAACATGTCACAATTAAGAAACAAAAGGGCAGATATACCCTTCTATCAAAGGCTAATCTTCAATTTGCTATATACAAGGACTGCCACCACACATTAGAAAAGTAATTAATAATATACAATACTGTAGAACCTCAGAATTAGGAGGACATATAGATGAATGTGGACATATAACTCATGTAAGGATTGGATCTATGTACAATGAGTACAAGCACATTTCTAAAGCCTAGAACATATCATAATCTTGTAAGATTCTGAAAGGAAAGAAAAATATGTATAATAATTATAAGATGTATCCATGTGCTTATTGTACTAACACTTCAAGATATAACTCAGACAGCATGTATAATACTTATAACACCTATCAATCTCCTTACTTTGTTAACACACTAATGTATAATCCGTATTTTTCTAGACAGTTTAGTGACATGTATAGTCCTTTTGTTGATGAAATGGAGTATGTTTCAAGATTTGATTTTTCACAATCCTTAGAGAGGGATCATTTAATAAAATTGAAGGATTATGGACCATGCCCCTTGGTAGTTAATATAAATGAAGCTAGTAAGCAAAACAATACTTTCCGTACGGCTTTATGGACAGGAAAACATCTTCAAGTTACCTTGATGAGCATCAATGTTGGTGATGACATAGGTTTAGAAGTTCATCCAAACACTGATCAGTTCATACGTATCGAGGAAGGCCAAGGACTTGTTAAAATGGGAAGTAGTAAAGATAGGTTTGATTTTCAAGCAAAAGTCTATGATGACTTTGCAATCATGGTACCTGCTGGTGCATGGCACAATATTATCAATACAGGCAATAAACCGCTTAAAGTATATTCTATCTATGCACCGCCTCAACATCCACATAGTACAGTTCATGTGACTAAAGCAGATGCAGAAGCTACTGAAAGGAACTACCTCTAATTAAGATTAAACAAACGGTGCCTGACCCTGTGTGAATTTATACCATAGGGTCAGGCACAACCAACAATAGTATAAATCATGATATTATGTAAATCTTTAATTGTTAACAAGATTATATTCACTGTTAGCAAGTGTAAAGTTACCTTTTAATCCATCGGTAATATATATTTTTTTATCCTTAGTTATAAATATAGCTTCGATATTTCCAACCTTCTTGACTAGATTCATACCATCTTTTAATCCAAATTGAAACACACAATTAGACATACCATCCGCATTGCATGATTCATCAGCTATTATTGTTACATAAACGAGATCGTTTTCCACAGGATAACCTGTCTTATTATCCATTATATGGTTCACTAGACTTATTTCTATAAGGAGCACCATTAAACCTATATTAGACTTTTATTTTATAATTATTTAACACAAAAAAGCCTATACCGTTAGATATGGGCTTCAGTCATCTAAAAAAAATTATTAATTAGCCATCTATGATAATGTTATTGTCTTCTAACAATTTATTTTATTATTAAATATTTCATAACATACTAATTTCAATCCAAAATATTCTTTAGTTCCAACAAGTTTAAGTCCAATCTTTTTTATAACATTACTTGATCTTATATTATGGGGCTTTACTAAGCCTATTATCCTATCCAGTTTTGCTTTTTCAAATCCATATTGAAGAGCCTTAATTGCACATTCTGTTGCATAACCATTCCCCCAGAACTTAGGATCAAAAGCGTATAATATTTCAACCTCTTTCGTTTCCTTAAGAAAGTTCAAGCCACAATGTCCTAGTAGTTCTCCAGATTGCTTATCTATGATTGCCCATACTCCATAACCTTTTTCCTCCCAATGCTTTGAGAATTTATCAATTGATAACTTTGTCTCATCATAGGTTTTTCCTCTGGAAATTCCCAACCATGTACCTACTTCATCTTTTTTCATGATTTCATAATAACTATCTACATCATCATTTCTTAACTTTCTCATATAAAGTCTTTCCGTGTAGATATCACAATCTCTGATTTCACTCATTTAAAACCCTCCAAACTATTTAATTATAACAAAGCCTAAAAACATTACATTTTACCGCAAGTATACAAACCGATATAAAAAAGATGACTCCTGTGAAAAACAGAAGCCATTTTTTTGTTTTAGAAAATAAACCTTTTATGCACAGCGTCAGCTACTTGCAACTTATGCGGTTTCCACTAACTCTTTTACTTGATCTTCATCTTCGAGCAGTTTTACAAGATTTTTGTCAAAGACGAACAACAAGGCTGCGAATATGAACAGAATGATAGGGATGATAATATACGCCTTCATGATTGGGAATTTTGAGGCAAACGCATACAAGTAACCATATGATTTACCTGCAACGAACGTAGCAAAAATCCAAACCCCCATCAATACCGAGTACATCTTGTTCGGTGCATATTTAGTAACAAAGGAGTTGCCAAGTGGTGAGAACAGCATTTCTCCCATACTAAGAAGCACACCGAATGCAATGATCCAAATGATGCTTGCCTTGGATGTAGCAGCTGCACCTACGCCTCTTGAAAGTTCTGCACCTACAAGCATCAAGAAGGACATCCCAAGAAAACTAATACCTAGAGCTAATTTTTTGAACAAGCTCATATCGCCTTTAGGCCTCTTAGATAACTTGAACCACAGTATAGCTAAAATTGGTCCCATAGCAATACATGCAAGGGAATTCAATGAGTCGAACCATGAAAGTGGCACTGCGAATCCGCCTACAGTCATGTTGATGAACTGACCACCATAATCATAAACAGCCAGATAAGTCAGGTACCAGAACAGCCAGAACACAATTGAGAATATGGATACCAAGACAATAGCAAAAATCTTTCTTTTTTCCACTCTTGTCAAAGGCTTAGTTTCAGTTACAACTTTCTTTTCAATGTGCTTGCCCGCTTTGAACGGTTTTTTGCCTACATCTCCAAGGGATTTCATACCTAACAGGAACCACACCGTATCAATTGCACAAATGATACCACACAATTTAAATGCAGGCCTGAAACCCTGAACGCCACCATGGGCAAAAGCAGTCGCTATAAGAATACCTACTGCCGTTGTTCCGATAAACGCTCCGATATTGACAAAGGAATACTGAACTGAAAATGCTGAATCCAACTGCCTTTTGTCTTCAAACAAAGAGCCGTTGATTGCAGAAATATTGCCTTTGAAAAGGCCTGTACCGATTGCTACAAGCGCCACCATTATATTCATGGCTACGACACTCGTTGCAGATCCACCCACTATATACCCGCCAGCCATCAAGAGCAACCCAACCGGAACACAGTATCTAGCTCCAATGTACCTGTCAGAAAGATAGCCTCCAACAATAGGTGCAAGATATGTAAATGCAACAAAATTTGATTGAATAAGTGCAGCTTCAACCTTTGTAAGACCCAATCCGCCTGTTACCAACGTAGCAGCAACAAAAACAAAGATCAGATACTTAGCAGCATAATAAGCCATCCTTTCGAACATGAACGCGACGCAACAAACATAAAACCCAAAAGGCCGTTTGTCTTTTACTACCATTTCACTCATAATTTCCCCTCCAAAACTATTTTTTTCTTTTGTCTAAACTTCTCTTGTATACGACTTCATCCACCCTTGATCTTCATTACTCAGGTACTGGGCTAATTTAGTGTGCACAAGTTTATGATAACTGTTTAAATACAGTTTTTCATCACGGTTAAGGTCTTCTGTAGTTCTTGTTTTTCCGACATTTGTTTTCAGCCAATACATAAATTTCGTAATGGCAACGTCGTCTTTAATGTGGGCCTTTTCAATATTGGCAAGTTGCTGAACAAAATCTTCCATCTGTTCAAAGACCTGTTCCGTCTTTTGTAATGATCGCTGTTCCAGCATAACCTACGAAATCGGTTACATATCTCTTGCCTTAAAAAAATCTCCTACATACTCGCTTTGATGATTGTCTGAGGATGGAACAAGATAGGCGTCCAGTCCTTTTTCTTCTATAAATTCTATCAGTTTTGAAATTATTTCTTTTACACTTTCACTCATCTTTGTTCCTCCTTCTATAAAATTGACAATTAAGTTATTATAGCGATATGTTGCAGTTAATATTGATCCCATTTGTTTCTTGGTATTAATAATTTAACCTATACTTAAATATTATTTATTTAGTATCATAATATTTAAGTCATGCTGTAATTATATTCGGTGATATTGTTTTTGACAAGTTATTTTTTAATTATTTATTTCCATCATTGGGATTTCATAGTTAAGTGTGAATCTATAACTTGGCTCAGTGTAAACTAATAAATGACTATATTACTCCCATACCACCTTTGCGTAATATCCATATTTGTTGCAAAAATATAATTTAATACTTTATAAATTGCAATAAAAAATTGAACTACTTTTCAAAGGATGGAGGATTTTTTAAAAAATTAATGGTGTCAATACAACAAGTATTTTTGTTTCCTGTTTAAGAGGATTAATCCATATATGATTGGAAGTAGACGGAAAATGTATTGAATCTCCTGCCTTAACCAGGTATTCCTTTTCATCCACCATTACAATGAGAGCTCCTTCAAGAACATAAACAAATTCTTCTCCGGGATGGCTTAATTCGCTTCCGTGCTTTTGTTCCGGCGGAATTATTGTAATCATTGATTCCAGCTTTCGGTTTGGAAAGTCGCCACTTAATCTTATAAACTTTGAGTTTGAACCCTCCATTTTAAATACTTCTTTGTCTTCTGCCTTAACTAAAAAATTGTTTGCTTTTGGGACCTCAAAAAAACAACTTATATTAACACCTAATGCATCTGAAATTTTTTTCAAAGAAATTATTGCAAGAGAGGAAGAATTATTTTCAACCTGGGACAAAAAACTTATTGATAATCCAGTTGCATTACTTAAATCTTTTAATGTAAGATTTCTTTCTTTTCGTAAATCATGGATTTTTTGTGCTATTTCATTTATCATTATTTTCCTCCATGTATTTTAAATTTTATATATACAGTATATATATATAATTAATACAGTGTATATATAACTATTACAGTATATCTAAAATTAATTATGTACATACTGTAATAATTATGATAACATGATAGCATGAAAACGTAAACAATGCAATATTTTGAATTAGCAATCAAATTTAAAAAAGAAGGAACTATAAAAAATGAAAATTCATAATTTAAAGTTAATTTCCTGCCAACTGCAGGATAATAAAAATATATAATATTTTAGGAGGTAATTTTTGATGATACAAGAGAGATTAAAAAAAGTTTTAAAAATTATGGAAGATAGAAAGGTACCTCAGATGATAGTATCTGACCCCGCTGCTATTTTCTATCTTACAGGGAGATGGATTCTTCCTGGAGAAAGAATGCTTGCGCTTTACTTAAATCTAAACGGAAAAAATAAATTATTTATTAATGAGTTATTTCCAATAACTGAAGATTTAGGCGCAGAGATGATATGGTTTAACGATACTCAAAACCCAATAGAAATCTTGGCAAAACAAGTTGAAAAAGATAAGCCGATGGGTATTGATAAAAACTGGCCTTCAAGATTCCTTTTAGGATTAATGGGACTTAAGTGCGGTAGCACATTTGTAAATGGCTCTGAGATTATCGACAATGTAAGGATGTGCAAGGACGAAAATGAAAAAGAATTGATGAGACAGGCTTCAAAACTAAATGATATTGCAGTAGACAGGATGATTAAGCTTGTTCCTGAAAAACATTCAGAAAAGAAGATGGGACAACTCCTTTCTGGTATATGGGAGGAACTTGGAGCTGAAGGACACTCTTTTGATCCTATAATAGGTTATGGTGCAAATGCTGCAGATCCTCATCATGTAATGGATAATTCTACAGTTAAAGCAGGAGACAGTGTTGTAATTGATATAGGCTGTAAGAAAAACTCATATTGCTCTGATATGACAAGGACTGTATTCTACAAATCAGTTTCAGACCACAGCAGGGAAGTGTACAACATTGTACTTGAAGCAAATAAAAGAGGTATCGAAAAAGTTAAGGCAGGAGTCAGATTCTGTGATATCGATGCAGCAGCTAGAGATTATATAACTGAAAAAGGCTATGGCAAATACTTTACTCATAGATTAGGACATTCAATCGGCATTGAAGTTCATGACTTTGGTGATGTATCTTCTACAAACACAGATAGAGTTCAGCCAGGCCAGATATTCTCAATCGAGCCTGGAATATACCTACCTGGAGATGTGGGAGTGCGCATCGAGGATCTGGTAATAGTAACAGAAGATGGTTGCGAAGTGTTAAATCATTATACAAAAGACTTAATAGTAGTAGAATAATGTTTCTAAAGGGGCTATCTCAAAATAACTTTTTAAGTTATTTTGAAGCGTAGCCTTCTTTTTTCATTTAATACCTTCTCAAACTTTTTATCTGAAAGTATTTCGTTTGTTACAAACTCACCATTATAAAACAAGCTATAGGAAGTAAAAGGAGCTGGTGCATTTCTTGCTTCACTAGTTGTTTCAAACCGAATTGTCTTAAATGGAACATTTTTTTCATTAGCAAGTTTTTCAATCATTGGTACATATTTAGCAGTGAACGGACACTGATTTGCATAATATAAAACGAATCCCTGCTCCTTAATTTTAGGAGATTTAACTTGCTCCATAAAACAAGGCTTATCTGCACTATGGTCGAATGGTAAATACATCAGTTCATAATATGGTTCAGATGTATCTGCCAATTTGAATCCTTTGTATTTTAAAAATTTGGAATCTGATATATAAGGCATTTTCTTCTTGGAAGATAAAATAACTAACCCTAGCTTACCTTTTTCTTTACTATCATCGATACATGCTTCTAAAAGTTTATTAGAATACCCTTGTCCTTTAAATTGCCCCGAAACCCATAAACAATCAATAAACATATATCCATTTGCCTCAATTGGGCACCACGCATTTTCCGCTGGTACATATTCAATAAAACATTTACCTCTTACATTTCCCTTTAGAAATACTAGTCCTTCTAAAAAACGTTGTCTTAGCCATTGTTTTTTTGAAGTAACTTGACAATCCTTATTATTTGAAATTGCACAACAAATATGTTCTTCTTCTAAATTTTCCTCTGTTACACTTATAAGTTCCATTT
>CAYQPF010000207.1:0-7056 GCA_964419225.1 uncultured Candidatus Cloacimonadota bacterium
AGCATTTTAACTAACAACTAACAACTAACAACTAACAACTAGTCTGTATATCTTTCTAAGAATATTTTCATGAGAGTGGGATTTCTTCTGAGAAGGTCTAAAGATATTTTAGCATGATGGTGAGCATAACCATTTCCGAGGATCATGTCAACATCAGCACCAACACCTTCTGCACCTAAAGCTGCTTTTGTAAAGGAGGTAGCCATAGAGAAGAAATATACAACGCCACGGTCTTTACAAGCGAGGATAGAAGCCATTTCGGTATCTTCGACATTAACGCAGTTGATCACAACATCAGCCATTCTACCGTTGGTAAGCTTAGCTACACCTTCCTGAATTCCCAAAGCATCTGTTGCATCAGCAATCACGATGTCATCGCAACCGGTTTGAGTGCAGAGCTCTTTGTATTCAGCTTTTCTGACAACACCGATAACCATACCGTCTTTACCAGCTTTTTCTTTGGCAACAGCGTTACAAAGGACACCAGACTTTCCATGTGCACCGAGAATTACAACATTATGACCAGGCATGACAAGTCTTTCCACCTGAGCAGGAGCACCGGCAACATCAAGAACTGATAAAGCAAGATTTTCATCCATATCTTCAGGTAATTTAGCATAAATGCCGGAACTGAAAAGAATTGCTTCGCCTTCAATTTCTACCTGATCTTTATCTAACAGGACTTTTTTGACCTTTCTTACTTTTAAAGGTGTTAAAGATAAGGAAACAAGAGAAGCTACTACATCGCCGACTTTAACTTCGTCTTTCATTTCAAATTTAGGACCGATTTCTACGACACGGCCAATCAACATACCACCGGAACCTGTATCTTCATTCTTGTGCTTGCCTGTTCTGGTAGTTAAATCTATCACATGTTCAGCAAAAGCCTTTTCAATATCTGTGTGGCCCTGGCTGACAAGTTTTGTTTTGATTTGATGAAAAGAAGCAGAATCCACATTAAGTCTGATTACTTCCAGTTTCATTTCATTATCCCAGATCTCCATATCATTGCTGATGATACGTGCTGGTTGTGGTAATACGCCCTTAGGTTCAATCACTCTGTGAATGCCGTATTTGTTGCCTCCGCTTTTCATTTAAGCCTCCTTCAATTTAATAAATTTTTCTAAGCTAAGATTTTTAATCATATTGGTTTATGTCAATAGTTTGTTTTGAGTGTTTGTTTAAAACAAGAAAAAGAGCCGTTATTGGTAACGGCTCTTGAGGTAATTAGAAGAGAATTTATTCTCTAAGTTCGTATCATATGACTACAGGATTGATTGTTATCAATATCTTGCAAATGATACCTGTAAAATATGCTGCATGCAAATGCTCATTTGATTTTTAGAACTTTTTTGGTAATACTGATATTACCTTGAGTAGCTTTGAGGAAGTAGATACCACTGGACAAAGCTGAGTTGTTGAGGTTTAGGTCTGCATTGCTTTTGCCTATGGTTGTGCTGAGTAATTCACCCTTTAGATTGTAGAGAGAAATTTTAACAGGTGAAGTGGATTTGGAATCAATCCTGAGAGAAAGGTTGTTTGAGAAAGGATTAGGATAAGTACTGAGATTGAACAGTTTGGGAACGACTATATTATCAGAATTTTCCACTACACTTTCCCAGTTGAAGGTATTTCTTTGGTCATTAATCCAGGAGGGGTTATCCCAGATGCATTTTATTAATTCTGTTACATTAAAATTAGAGTCGTAAGTATAGTCATATTTTTCTTCATTTACCCAATTACCGCCCTGCCACTTTAAATCCGTTTCATTTGTAAGATGGTTATCGGTGTAGGTCCAGTTTTGTTTTTGTTTATTTACCCATTGGCTTGTCCAGCGTTGAGTAAGGGCTTCTGTTTGCATACCGAAGGTTGGTCCATCCATGCCTGTGATCATTGAATATGGCAGTTGATGAGCAAGATTATAGACAAAGCTGTTTCCTGTAGTTGTATCATTAGGATGATAAGTGTGTGTAACTTGTTCTTCGTTGACCCAGTTTAATGAGTCCAGAGAATATTGAGATGTTTCCTGAGTAATCCTGCCTTGGGGATCCCACAGGAAAGTTCTGTGACTCCATTGCTGAACTGCATCATCATTTTGCGCTTCCCATTCCCAGACTTGATAGTTGCTGGAGGAAACATACTGAATTTCCATCCTGGCGAACGGCCCAAAAACTCCATTGTTGTCTGACATGAAAATCTGATAATGTGTCAAATAGCCCTGAGCGTTGTAAGAAAATGTGATCTCCTGCATTACAAAAGCATCTTGCCCCTGTCCGTAAAGCAGTGCAAGATGTGTTACCAGATCATGGTTTGGTTCAAAGGTTAAAATATATTTACCCATAGGTTGATAAGAACTCGTTCCTGAATTCCATATATAAAAAAGAATTGAATCAGGGTCAACCCGATTATCCGGATCGTAGTAATAGACATTCTTTTGACTGTTTTCCCAGACAAGATTAACATAGCTCCAGCTTTGGAGTACATGCTCATTAATACGGTAAGCCCGGTCATTCTGCATTTGAAACAATTGACCGAAAGTGCTTTGGTGAAGCTCAAAGAAACTGTTGTTTGCCAAGATGAGCAAAGGACAGAAAAATAAAAGTAAAAACGTAAGCTTCTTCATTTTAGACTCCTTATAATTTTCGAGATGCTATATTTAACAGAACATTTTATAATCTGTCAATATGTTTTTTGGGAATTGTAAGAATAACTGGCAAGATATCAATTCGATAGCCAAATTGGACGGGTGAAGAGACACAAGGTTAAGAGATTTAAGTATAAGGAGAAGCAGGAAGGCAAGGAAATCAGTTGACATAAACTGGCATTCTTTTTAAGTGGTTAAAAATAAATAAGTTATATGGAGGAGTTATGTCTGACAAACTCGTTTATGGAAAAATTAGCAGTCACGAGGCTATGGAACTTGAGGAAAAATATGGAGCACACAATTATCACCCACTGCCAGTAGTATTGGCCAAAGGTGAAGGTGCATTTGTTTATGATCCTGAAGGAAAGAAGTATTTTGATTTTCTTTCTGCCTACTCTGCTGTTAATCAGGGGCATTGCCATCCCAAAATTATCAATGCCTTAATTGAACAGGCACAAACTCTGTGTTTAACTTCCAGAGCATTTTTCAGCAACAATCTGGGTGAATACGAAAAGTTCATTACCGAATTTTTCGGTTATGAGATGGTATTACCCATGAATAGTGGGGCTGAAGCTGTTGAAACAGCAATGAAACTCTCCAGAAAATGGGGATATGAAGTTAAAGGTATCGAATCTGATCAAGCTTGTATCGTAGTTTGTGAAGGTAATTTCCATGGCAGAACCATTGCCATTATCAGTGCTTCCACAGATCCCGATTGCACTGAAAACTTTGGTCCATTTGTTCCCGGTATCATTAAAATAGCTTATAATGATGCTGCAGCACTTGAAAAAGTATTGGAAGAACAAGGCAAGAATATCTGTGCATTTATGGTTGAACCTATTCAGGGTGAAGCCGGTGTTTATGTGCCAGCTGATGGTTATTTGAAAGCTTGTTACGACTTATGTAAGAAACACAACGTTCTCTTTATGGCTGACGAAGTTCAGACCGGTGTTGCCCGTACAGGAAGACTGATTGCCAGCGAATATGATAACGTTAAACCTGACGTTCTTATTCTTGGTAAAGCTTTATCCGGTGGCGTATTACCAATATCTGCAGTACTTTCCAGCAAAGAGGTCATGATGGTGATCAAACCTGGTCAACACGGTTCTACTTTCGGTGGATTTCCTTTAGCATGTGCCGTAGCAAAAGCTGCCTTAACAGTAGTAAAAGAAGAAAATCTCGTGGAAAGAGCCTTTGAATTAGGTGAATTTTTCCGTGCAGAATTAAAAAAGATCACTTCTCCCAGACTGGAACTCATCAGAGGTAAAGGTTTGTTGAATGCGATCATCGTTAAACCTATGGATGGAATTGAAGCCTGGGATGTATGCGTCATGCTCAAAGAAAGAGGACTCCTTTGCAAGCCCACACACAAACACATAATCCGTTTAGCACCTCCTTTGGTAATCACTAAAGAAGAATTAAAAGAAGCCGCTGGTATTATTCAGAGCGTCTTTGACGATTTGGATAAGAAATAATATCTGAGGGAGACATAGGTAAACTATGTCTCCTTTTTTTATATGAAAAAACTGATTTTAATCCTATTGCTATGTTCCGTTTTTACTTCCTGCTTTTTCATTAAGAATAATTTACGTATCGGAATAGTAAAAAATACCTTGTCTGCAATTCCTTTTGATTCTCCTAAGACAAATAAATTTCTCCAAGCTAATCACCTGACTCTAAGATACTTTACCAGTTATAATGAATTAAACAGTGCTTTGATCAAAGGAAAAATAGATTTGGCATTTCTGCCATTCAATTATTCGATCACTGATTTTTATAATGGAAAGGATGTTAGAATAGTCAGTAATTATTATCGCAATAGTGATTTGATTGCCTGTATTAGAGATCTTACAGGTATCGATGATTTACGCTACAAAGAGGTAGGAGTTGTTCCGGCTTCAGCACAAGAAACTCTGGTTAAGATGCTGAGTGAAAAGGCACAGTTGAATCTGAAGCTGGCCTATGCCTCTGATTTTGCGAGCTTGAACACAATGCTTACATCCGGGAAAACCTTGGCTGTGGCAACCTCAATTCCCTGGAATACCTCCCTGAATGAAAACTATCGCACTTTGCTCAATTTCTCTGATTATTTAGGTGATTATCCTGCATGCGATATTGTAACAACAGTGACCAAAAGTATGCAAAAACGAGAACAGATAAAGGCATTTCTTGTAAGTTTTAGACTATTTTGCCAAGATAGGCAGGCTTACTATCCGAAACCTGATTCCTATGAGAATCAAAAAAAAATCAAAGCACTCAATACGATCAGTTTGAATCCGAAATTCTCTAAAAATGATTTATCTTTCTACAAAGAATCTGCTAAGTTTCTTGTTCCAAATTCTGAAAAGAAGAATTTGAATAAACTCCTCCAAAAAATATACTGATCAAGAAAAAATCCACATCGCTACGATTAATTAGACTGTGAAAAATAATGTTTGACAACACCAGGATAATGCATTATATATAGTTTAATTATGGTTCATGATTTGGAGGTTGTAATGAAAACTCTATTGACTATTTTTTTGTGTCTCTTTCCAATTTTTCTTGTATGTATAAATGAAAGAACTACACCATTGTCAGGGGTCTATACGATAGATCAAAATGGTTCAGGCTCAAGAAATTATACCAGTTTTTTAACTGCAGTAAACGAGTTGAACACTCTGGGAATTGCAGGTCCTGTAACTTTTAATGTTAACGCAGGGCAAGTGTTTGATTATGCCCAAAACAATGGTGCAAATGCTTATGTTTTGAAAATAACAACAACTGGAACTGCTGCTAATCCAATAGTCTTTCAGAAAAGCGGGACTGGAGCTAATCCCAGAATTAACTGCACAGGTACTACTGGTACAGATGGTGCCGGAATCCTACTAAATGGAGTCGATTACATCACTTTTGACGGAATTGATATCTTCGATGCAGGAACAACACCGACTACACATATTGACAATGGATACTTCCTTTTAAGTCTGGGTACAAGGGGCTGTAATTATATTACCATTCGTAACTGTAATATAAACATGGATAAAACCGGGCCGGATCAGATTGGAATTGTCATGTGGGCGAATAATCCTACTTCTGTTCTGGGTACTCACACCAATAATAAATTCTATAATAATACAATTGAAGATTGCTTGTATGGTGTTCTGGCTGCGGGAACATATCAGTATTGCAGCGATAATAACGAGATTTATAATAATACGATTACTAATATTGGCAAATATGGAGTCTGGTTTACTTACCAAACAAATCTGAAAGTTTATAGCAACGAAATCAATAATGTTTCTATTAACAGTGAATGTGGGGGGATTTTTGCATACGGCTCAGGTGTAACTGCTGATATTTACAATAATAATATTCAAAGTATTTCAAGTACGACTACTGCTTTATCCTTCGGAATTTGGTTTACTTCCGGTAAGGATTTCAATATTTATGGTAATAATATTCATGGGATAAGCAGTGCAACTGGTGGTGTTGCAGGCATAACTTTGAATGATATCACAGGAACTTCCCATATTTACAAGAATACTATTTATGATTTAGCTTATACCGGTTCCGGCACCCAGGGAAACACAGGTATATGGTTAGGCAGTGCTGTTGCTCATAATGTCTATAATAACTATGTCTATGATATTAAATCTCCTAATGTTCTTACTGCTGATACCCAACCTATAACACATGGAATAAGAGTTCAGGGGACTTCTGTCGCAGGATTTTATCACAATACTGTTTACCTTAATTATAGTGCAACAGACAGTAATAATAATGTCAGTTCAGCCTTTACTTCCCTGACCAGTAACACGGATTTAAGAAACAACATTTTTGTAAATATGGTGGATTTGTCTGCTAATACAAACTCAGCTTCTTATGCTACGGCCCTTCACTTTAACAGTGCCGGACAAATACAACTTAGATTAACGACCAATAACAACATTTATTATGCCGGTACTCCTTCCAGTAAGCATTTGATTCAAAAAGTTCTTAATTCCTGGGCAGACTCTACTCTTGCTTTGTATAAGAGTCACAGAACAACCAGGGATATGAACTCAATGACCGAGAATCCGCCTTTTATCTCTGCTGTGTCACCTTATAATCTGCATATCCTGACAGGTGTCGCTACCCAGATTGAGTCTGGTGGTACTGCTGTCACCGCACCGGTAGTTGTTAACACCGATTTTGATAGTGAAACGAGAAATAGTTCATTTCCTGATATCGGAGCAGACGAAGGTAATTTTGTGGGCAGCGATATCAATCCTCCCAATATCTACTTCACTAATCTGACAGTTTCCGCTCTCTTGATCATCTGACCAGTCAACAATGTTTCCATAATTGATTAAAACGGAGTAGATAACTCCTCTAATCATAAACCTTGTTTAAATTTTAAGAAAAAAGGACCTTCGAATGTCTTTCCTTCA
>CAYQPF010000208.1:0-6961 GCA_964419225.1 uncultured Candidatus Cloacimonadota bacterium
AGCCTGATATCTATTCAACGTTTGTGTAAGTCAGTGTCTGTCTGTTTCCCCGTCCGTGTAAAGGTTCTGAAAAGTATCTCTTTCTCCCTTCTCCTCACTAACAATTAACAATTAACAACTACTTTAACGTCCTGCAGAGACGCAAACCTATGATGTAACTGCTGACTTCCGGTACATAGTTGAAGCGATCTGCAACCCGGCAATTCGTATCATAATGGCTCCAACTGCCTCCGCGAATTACATGGTAGGAACCACTTTCCGCTCCATAAGGATCAGTTTGTGCACTGTCGGAGTAGCTGCTGAAGTTGTCCCAGCACCATTCCCAAACATTCCCGCTCATGTCATACAGTCCTAATTCATTTGCAGCTTTAGACCCAACGGTATGCGTCGTACTTCCGGAATTACCGTTATACCAGGCAACCTGATCAAGAGTATTGCTTCCACTGTAGAGATAGCCCTTACTCTTTTCCCCGCCCAGTGCAGCATATTCCCATTCAGCTTCTGTTGGCAGCCTGTATCCATTCGCACTCCAGTCACAAGTCACCCCGTCACCTTTGTTACTTATATTACTATAACAAGGTGTCAGGCCATCTTTCAGACTCTTCTTATTGCAGAATTCTATCACTTCATACCAGGTAACAGACTCCACCGGTAAATCACTGCCCCGAAAATGCGAGGGATTGTTGCCCATGACTTCCTGCCATTCCTTCTGGGTGACCTCATATTTACTGATATAGAAAGAGGAAACTGTAACTTTGTGAATGGGTTTTTCGTCAGTTTCGCTATTTGAACCAATTTGAAAAGAACCGCCCTCAACAAATCTGTAATTATGAGAAACATCTGTTATTACTTCCAGAGACATTAAAACAGAAACAAGCATTAAGAAACAATTGAATAAAAAACCTTTTTTCATATCTTTTCTCCAAAGAGAATTTATAAGTAATTTAGTCAGACAGGAAATTAAAAGTCAAAGAAAATGATGGGATAGGCTTTTCGGAAGTTTAACCGCTAATTATGCGAATTAAGCAAATCTAAGAAGATAGTCTTGAAGAGTGAATTGTAAAAGTTGGAGAAGATTAAATTTTGTGAGAAAAAATATCAAACTTGAAGTCGCATTTTGCGACATCAAGATTGATATTCAAGAATATCGTTAGATTGAAAGCTAATCATTACCTAAGTTCGTATGATATGACTACAAGAATGATAGTTATCAATTCATACATTGATACCAGCAAAATATGCTGGACGCTAGTCCCTATTTGAGTAACAGGATTTTTTGGGTTTCCTGCTTTCCGGCAACAGTTATTCTGCAAAAATAAATCCCTGAGACCACGCCATATCCGTCATTATTTTTACCTTGCCATATAATAGTTTGGGTTCCCTTATTTTGATGTGCATCAACGAGAGTTTTGATCAATTGTCCTTTGACATTGTAGATTTTCAGTTCTACTTTTGCCTGACTGGGAACATTATAAACGATTTTTGTTTGTGGGTTAAAGGGATTGGGATAGATACTTTGGATTAAAAAAGTATTTGGCTTCTGATATTCATTATGATTCGAAACAGCATCATACGGCAGAAAAGTGAATCCTGTATAATATCCGATGTATTTATTGTCCTGTTGATCTATAATAAAGCACATAGGAAAATTTTCCATCGTTATTGAATTATATTTATTGAAACAAGTCCATGTTATTCCATCATATTTAACTAGGCCTTTACCTCCAATACTGAGCCATAAATTATTCTGAGAGTCAGAAGCAATATAAACAACATTATTGCCAGGAATGTCTGAATTGTTAATATTATAGAAATGCCAGTTTTGATCATCAAAACATGCCAACCCTTCATCAGTGCCAATCCATTTATTATTGAAAGAATCAGAATAAATGCAATTAACATTATGATTAGGAAGATTTTCATAAGTCGTCCAATTTCCATTATTTAGCACTGAAATACCTCGCCAGGTTCCTATCCATATTTTTCCTAAATGATCCTCTGAGATACAATAAATATTATTATCCGGTAAATCAGAATTGGAAAAAGTATAAACAGACCAAGAGTTGCCATTAATTCTTAAAAGTCCATTGTTTGTGCCAACCCAGACAATGTCATTCGAATCTACAAATATGCATTTAATACTACCTGGAAGAATTGAATTTTGAGGGTTAAAAACTGTACAGGAGTTTTCTGAATAACAATAGAGTGTATATCCGCTTCCAAACCACTTCCTATTTTGAGAATCAATACATAAATTTTCAATATAATTTGTTGGTAGACAAGAGTTTTCGTCGTTATATGTCATAAAATTTTCACCATCAAATTTTGTGAGTCCCCCCCCCCATGTGTCGAACCAAATATTGTTTTGAGAATCAAATTTAATGGCATTAATTTCGAAATCAGGAACCCCTGAGTTGCATGTATTGTAATGATTCCAATTTGTACTGTCGAATTGATCAAGTCCATAACGATATGTACCAATCCAAATCTTATCATTAGAATCAATAAATAAAGAATAGATTAAATTGTCTGAAAGATTAGAATTACTTGTATTGTACAAACTCCATTGATTATTATTACTAAACTGAAGGAGTCCATCAAAACAAAAAAGCCATTTATTATTTTGAGAGTCTATAACTAATTCTTTAAAATACTCATTTGATACTCCAGGTAAAGGACAAGAAAAAAATAACCAGTTTGTTCCATCAAAACTAGCGAGTCTGGTTATTATTTCAACTCCACCTTCAGGATTCCAATATTCAGATGAATTTATTACCCAAAGTAAACCTTCTGAATCAATAGCAAAATATTCTGCTGTAGTATTTATAACAACCCAGGATACATCATCATACTTTGTTAATCCTGTGGGGTATGTACTAATCCATTTGTTATTTTGGGTATCAATATAAATATTAGTAACAGTATTTTCAGGAATGCCTGAATTCTCTGTATTAAAGTGGGACCACGTCACCCCATCAAAAGAAGAAAGTCCATTTTCAGATGCAACCCAAAGTACGTCCTGCTGATCAATAGTTATCTCATAAATAGTTTTATTCAATAAGCCTGATTCCTGAGTATTATAGGAAATTAAATCTGTACCTTCTAATTTAGCAAGACCATCGTAATGAGAAACGAGCCATTTATTTCCTTGAGAATCAACAGCTATATGGGTAAGCCAGGAACTCAGATATCCGGGTACCACATCATTATAGAATTGCTTTTCGCCACTAATTGAATTGAGTTTAACCAAGCCACCACTCGTTGCTAACCAAATGAGATCACCTTCTTGAGCAATATCGCAAACTCTACCCCCATAAGTATAATTATGGCCCACATTTGTTTGACAAAACAGGGAAGTGACAATTACCATCAGTAAGACAAAACCAAATCTTTTTTCCATACATAACTCCTAATTCAGTTAAGCTTAGTTAATAAACTAATGTAAGTATTTGTCAACTTATTTATTTAAGACATTTATAAAATTGTCTAAACTTGAAATCACAAACTGTGATATCAAGATGATTTTATCAGCCTTTCAACTTTTCTCTTGTCAAAAAATTACAAGAAAGTAATTTGGCATAGTCGGGATGTAGAGCAGTCCGGCTAGCTTACTTGAATGGGGTTCAAGCGGTCGCAGGTTCAAATCCTGTCATCCCGACCACTTTTTTATTAAAACCCATTCCTTTTAGGATAGGCCATGAAAAAGAACACTCTCATAATTATCAGTCTGTTATTCACTTATATAAATCTGTGCAGTTTTCCTATCAGGAATTTTGACTATCATCTGCCCTTGAATCACCCGAGTCCGGTTGTCTCTGCTATGGGCGGAATGAATTTCACCAGCACAGATGACTATTTTCTGGGTTATGATAATCCGGCACTTCTCCCCTACAACGAACAAGCTAAAATATCCTCATCTTTCCTGATCGCGTCCAAAAGTAATGAAACAGTAAATTTGTTTAATCCGGGGAATCTGATCAAAAAGAACACTCTTAAATCTCTGGCCTACAGCGGAGATAAAGGCGGAGTATATTTCTTTTCCCTCGTTGATGATAATACAGATACCATTGATTCTACCGGGACAAACTCCCTTTACCGAAGATACGAACTAAACGCTTTCCAGATCTCGGCCGGTGATAAGAAAGAATCCTATTCCTATGGCTTCTCTATCAAATACCTGAATGGAAGGCTCATCTATCTCGAGAGTTCACTTAGTGATACTCTGATCACAAAACAGGATTTCATTGATGCCAAAGTAAACGGTTTTTCCACCGATCTGGCTTTCTTTTTCAACAAGAAATTCATCAAATGCGGAGTAACTTTCTATGATCTCTATTCCAAAATGTATTGGGAACATAATAAGAATGTAAGCCTGCAACCACGCATCGGAATAGGCTTTGAGAATGGTTCAGAAAACCTGAAGATCACCTATGGTGCTCTGGGTAAATTAAAATGGCATACAGATCCGATCTATCAGGCAGGTTTAGCTCAGATCTTCAGTCTGGGTGGTACACCCGACCAGCCTTCAACACTGCCGATTCGCCTCGGAGTCATGGGTAAGAAATTCCAGAAGAGTGACGAAATCTTCTTTTCCTTTGGTTCAGGCTATTATATTAAGACTTTCAAAGTTGATTTCAGTATAGTTAATCATGGCTGGAAAAGCAAAAACAGTCAGTACTTATTTAGTGTCACAATGGGTGTTTGATGTTTGGCTTAAGTTTTCTCAATACCGGTCTTTTGTTTCTGGCAGCTGCCACTATCATACCCTTATTGATCCATTTCTTTGCGAAGAAACGTCCTCAGAGAGTCATCTTCAGTACGATCAAATTTATCAAAAAGATCCATCAACAGCAGAACAAAAAAATCAACCTTAAAAATATCATCTTACTGATCATCCGCATGCTGATCATTCTTTTAACAGTTCTGGCAGTTTCCAGACCGGCATTAAAAATTCCTCACCTGAAAAAGAGTAAAGAACATCCACGGACTGCCGTTGTCGTTATTCTGGACAATTCTTACAGTATGGACTATCTGGTGGATACCCAGACCGAATTGGATAAAGGCAAAAAGCTGATCAAAGATATTAACCAAATCCTCTCCGATGAAGATATTTCCGTTTTACTTACCAGAGATAACGACTGGAACAGTTTAAACTCCGGCCTGCATTATGGCAAAATCCCGGAAAAACTGGTTAACTCAGTCGGAATCTCAGCAACAAAACTTTCCTTAAGCGAGCTTATCCGGCAAGCGGATCAAGCTTTGCAGCAAAGTCAGCTAATGAACCGCGAAATATATGTGATCACCGATCTGCAGCAGGACAGTCTTCCCAAGAATTGCGAGAATCCTGTCTTCCTCATCCCCACTTCCAATGTGACAGAAAAGACGAATATCTCCTGTGAAAATGCCAAATTTGTAGATATTTTTGTTGAGAAGAAAGCAGAGAAATTGGTCAGTTTTGAAATAGTAAATCACACTTCCCGCCCTTTGCAGGACATTTCCTGCCGACTTGTCATGGGTAATAATACAGTCGCAGAAAAGCTGATCGATCTTGAACCCTCGCAGAGAAAGACCGAATCTTTCAATTTCAAAGTTGAGAATTCCGGCTGGAATGCAGGTTATGTTGAAGTTATCGATGAAAGACTGACTGCCGACAATAAATGCTATTTCAATTTCTTCTATGATCTAAATCCCAAAATTGCTGTTTTCACCAATGAATTACTACCTGCAAGTATTGAAACAATTCTCGATCTCTATACAGGCAATGCTCAAAATGTGCAGATTCTCGATGAAAATAATGTTAATTTTGAAAGCTTGGACAAGTACGCCGGAGTGGTTATCTACAACAAGAATCCCCTGACTCCCAAACTAAAAGCTATGCTGGATCAATTTTCTTCTTCGCAAAAAGGCTTTCTCTTCATTTGTGATATTAATCTCGATAACGAATGGAAGAACTATCTCACAAAAGAATTCAGCATCCAGTTCTCCGGTCTGAATCAGGAACGCAAAAACATTACTTTTATGAATAAATACCATCAGATCAACAGTCTTTTTAAAACAGAACAGTTCTCCAAGATCTATCTCAAAGATTTCTGGATGACTAAAGCTAACCAAGCTGCAGGAATAGTCCTGCAAACAGGAAGCAATCCCCTGGTTTTGGAAAAGGATAAAAAACTGTTATGGCTGTTTGATCCACAAGATCCCGAGAATACTTTCCTTTATGATCCAGCCTTTCCCGTTTTTGCCTACAGAAGTCTGCAGTTTATTTCTGACTATGGATTACAGCAGAACTCTTATCCCATTGGCTCAAGTGTGGAATCTGTAACAGAAGAAGTCATCCTGCCTGATGGTTCCAAAATAGAACTCAAGCAACCTTATTTGACACTGCAAAAAACAGGTAATTATGAATTCCGGAAAGATAACCAGACCAGCAGTTTTTCCTCTGCCAATCTGGATTATCAGGAAAGTAATTACCAGCGGATGAATAAAGTTACTGATAAAAAAATAAAAATACTCAATGAAAAGAACTGGAAAGACAACATTCTGCAAAGCAGATTCGGATACGAGATCTGGAAGATAGTTTTATTGTTGGTATTGGTTTTATTCGCAGTGGAAATGCTGATAGTGAAATCGGAAGAGCGAAAAACCAGAGGAAAGTAGTCAGGTGCCAGGTGTCAGGTGCCAGTAGAGAACACTGACTATCACTGACTTTCACAGACTAACACAGACAAGTGTAAGAGATTAGAAAATGATAAAAAGCAAATATGGGTCGGATTTTTTATTAGTTTGTACAGCCTTGATCTGGGGATTTGCCTTCGTAGCCCAAAAGCAAGGTATGGAGTTTATCGGACCTTTCTTGTTTAATGGAGTCCGGTTCATCCTGGGCGGTTTATCCCTGATCCCGTTACATCTCATTTTGAAGAGAAATAATAATAGCCTATCAAAAAAGTGGATGCCAATGAAT
>CAYQPF010000209.1:0-6919 GCA_964419225.1 uncultured Candidatus Cloacimonadota bacterium
GACGCCTGGAAATCGATTCTGTCGAAGTTCGTGAAGCGTTGCAGGAACCGATCAATGCCGTCGTTGAAGAAATAAAGAAAACTTTAGGTCAAACCCCTCCAGAACTCGCCGCGGATATTGTTGAATGCGGTATCGTTATGACGGGCGGTGGATCACTTCTGAAAGGGCTTCCTAAACTGATCAGCAAAGAAACGGGAGTCCCCGTTATTCTTGCCGAAGATCCTCTTTTGTGCGTTGCTATCGGAGCGGGTCAATACTACGAGTTACTCAAAGGTCAGCACAGCGGAAGAACGATCTACAACAATATCAATTCGTAAGCTGTAAAATATGCAGAGGAATTTTTTCAAAAAAAACCTTTCTCAAGAGAATTCTTAATCAGTAAAACCTTCAACAAATAACACCTTAAAATAAAAATTAGAAGCAATATTTCTATATAAATCAGCATATCGCTTTTAATGGAAAAAACGTATTTTGTAGATAAAAGATCGAATATGTTAACAATTAAGATTACTAGAGTACTTATAAGTGACACTTTGAATGTTGAGAGATATATTAGAGAAGAAAGATCTTCCAATTTCCTCTTATCTTGAAAACTATCGATCTCCAAAGAGACTCCTTTTACTATTATATATATTACTAAGCCTAATACTGTAAAAGAAAAAAGAGGGAACAAAATTTTAAACAATTTATACAATAAGTCGTTCACGGGGTTATTTTCCACATAATTATAAATTCCAGATGAAAATGTTAAGAAAGCAACAATAAGGGTTACTGCAAACTTAAATCCATCGCTTCTATCTACTTCAAGTTCTCTTCCTGGCTCTGCTATCTCATTATCCATCATATTGAGAATAATTCTCTATACTTTATAACTTTTCATTTTATTCTTATAATTGACAAACATTTCAAAATACATTTGAAGTATATTTGATAGCGGTATTCATGCCTTGTGTGCCAATTAAAAGAAAAATTTTCGTATTTCAATTAAACTTCATTATAAAGCTAAACAAGAAGTCTAAGAGCGGGAAATACAGGTACAAAATCAATAAAACCGGCATTGTAGCTTATCTTCAATACAAGCGGCGCATTGAAAATGGCTTCGATCTCAACCTTCACAAACGGTTCCCTGAGCTTGTAGATTCTTATTCTGGTATTACACAAAACAAGGAGTATTAGAGCTTGGTCTTGAAGCTGGTGACGAGGCTCAACGAGCCGAATAAAGAGGATATGGATTGAAGAGACAGCTAATGTTTTGTTAAATTTGGACCTTTTTATGCTTATAAGTGCACGTTATACACGTATCAACTTACGTACTTCGTATACTTGGTACCATTCTCCGCTCATGCAAAAAAAATCCCTATTATTATATTTCGAGCGGCTTTTTGAGTCAGTTTTTGGGCCAGGGTTTATAACAAAAATACAAGCAATAGACTATATTCATGTCAGGTATTTTTTATATAGTTTTTATTTCCTACTGCAGGGCCATTTAAATTCCTGTAGGAAGGTCGAACATTTAACCAAGATTAAACTAAAAAGCCTTCTAGCGACTCGCCACAAGGTTAAAATAATCACTTAACTGAATGAAAAAAAACTTATTTTAAAATAGATCCTCTTCTTGAACATTTGTGATTTTTCTGGATGAATACATGATATTTTCAAAGCTTCGGAAGCAAGCATTGAGTATATACTTATCATCTTTATGGGAGTGAGCGAGTTCCTTAATTAAATTAATAGATTTTTCAGTACCAATTTTGCCTAAACCTTCGATTATCCTGGGCAGATCCCATTTATCAAGATAGGAATTCGATTTTAGGAAATCAATATACCAACCTTCATCTTTTGTAGATACAACAGAGTTTAAAGATCTAAATAAAATCTCAATAGTTATTGTTTGTCTCTCAGATGCAAATTTTTCTGCCATTCTTTTTAACAGATCCACAGACTCATCTCCACCTATTTTTTCGAGAGCTTCAACAAATGACCGTTCATATGATATCAGATTTATCCCAAGATCATCAACTGTCTTTAAGGATCTGTGGATTAGTTCAATTGAATAAGGAAAATCAAACTGAGGTGAAATTTCTATTATATCGTGCAAGATATAATCTTCTGTAATAAACTTCCCCCCCTCGTAGAAATTTTCGATGATCTTTTTTGCCTTTTCTTCCTCTGAAAGAGAGCAATAAGTTTCCACAATTTGCATTTGTAACTTTTTATCTTTGACAATATGGCTTAACTTGTCAATTGTATGTAATAACTCGTAGAGATGATATTTTCTAATTTGCTTCAAATATGCAGATATAGTAACATTATAATTTTTGACGGGAAATAAATTATTTTTAATTAACTCAACTAATAACCCTTTTTCCCCTAAAACTTCAATAATATCATGCTGTATGCAACCATTTTCGTCATTCATATGATTAAACAGAACTTCTTTTACTTGTGAGCTTGGATATCGTTTGAAACTATCAATAGTTCTCCTTCTTACAAGTATATCTTCATCCTCAATTAAGCGTTTGAAAACTGGAAATTCCACTTTACCTCTACTTATACTTAGAGCTCCAGCACAGCATCTTCTTAGAATTTCTTTCTGGTTAGTATCAAATGCACATGAGATTAACTGTTTTATTACTTCATCAGAAGTAAAGCTAGCTAAAATTTCTTCCATACTTCCCAAAAATTCATATTCATCTGATTCAATATTTCCATCCTTTATATATTCAATTAACGTTGGAACAAATTCAACATCCCCAATCTCTGCTATTACTTTAGCAAGATCTCCTTTTTCATGAGATCGAAGAGCTTCACATGGTTCTAGGAAAAAATCAAATAATCCTTCTTTTACTCTTTCTGTAAGTTCATTTCTTTTTACAACTCTAAGCAAAGCTTCTCTGCATTCAATGCTTGTAATCAAATATGAATTTTTTTTCCAAATTTCTATAATTTTTAAATGCTCTTCCTCACCAAAATTCGATAAGGCTTTTGCAACACTCCCCTGTACACTTGTTTCATGGATTGACGTTCCATTTTCATTCCAATCAAAGAAACGATATATAAACTCTTTTGCTCGATCAGATTTACTTATTGAAATCTGTTCTAAAGCTATCTGTTTAACATCAGAATAGGGATTTTTATTTAAGATCTCAAAAAGAAGCTCAGATGGATATCTTTCTTCAATCTTTGAAAGGAAGTAGATCCCGCGCTGTCTAATTTCAATTATTGAAGATTCACAGTTTGATTTGAGCTTTGATTTTATTGTATTTACCAAGCTGATATCTATGTTTTTTGATTCAAGCAAACATAAAGTCGCAGCGTATAAATTTGTTTCCAAAATGCTCTCAACGTAAGCAGATGAATCTTCCAAAAATCCAGCAGCCCCAATAACAATAGGCTCCCACCAGACTCTTGTTTTAATATCCTCTATTATAGCTGAATTCTCAGTATATTTTGCTGCCAACGACACCGACGCAAAATATTCAAGAAAAGCTGTATGCCAAAAAGAAATTCCACCTAAATTTTCAATGACAACACTAGTACTAATTAAATTATTTATCAAACTTTCTCTATCAATTCCAGAAGGGATCTCTCTATTTTTCTCACAATATTCTATTATAGGAAATATTACGTCATTTGCTTCCTTCTTTGTCAGTGAGGGACTTTCGTGCTCCTTTGCACATGCAAATGCTAATTCACTCAATATCTTAGTTTTTATTTCCCAAGGAAGAACGGATTTGAATCTTTTAGGCTTATTTATCTCCCAATTTTTGATATTTTCAACAACTTTCTTTATAATTTTAGTTCTTGAGGTAGGTATAAAATCATATTTTTTGTAAATGAAAATCATCAAAGTAAGAAGTAGTGTATTTTGAGATTCCTTTTGTAAACCTTTTATTTGAATTTGGTAATAAAATTTAGAATACTCATCATCAAGATATTGCTTAGAAAATTCCTCAATTTGAGATTTGTCTAAAGAGGATACATAAAATAGAGAGGAGTATGAGAAACGTGGAATTCGGATATTACGAGAGGTGATTATAATTTTGTGATCTTTATGCTTGCAAATATTAAAAAACTGCACCATTTCATGTTGTAGACCTTCAACGTATTCTTCTTGAACTTCATCATATGCATCAAAAAGAAAGATAAACTCATTTTTATTAAGATAATCATGAAATTGCACTTCAGAAATGTTGAGACCTCTCTCAGCAAAAGAATAAAGTATAAGACTTTGAATAGAGTTATTTAATCCAAAGTTTCTCAGCTGGACATACACAGGAATCAAAATATTTTGATATTTTAGGCATTCGTTACTCTTAACCCAAGTTAAATATTTTAGTAGAGTTGTTTTTCCAATCCCCGAATGACCAATAAATATCCTGTATTTGGATTTTACTTTCTCTTCAATATCTGACAATGAATATATCTCTCGATCTTTTATATTCGAGAAAGAGTTATCGTTTGGATCATAATTCTGAAATCTTAACAGTTTATCAGGCGGATACTGTTGGAAATCAAAATCGTCTCCTAAATGGAACTCACTAGGAACTTGCCAATTATTAAATTCATCACTTACATTCTTCAAATATAATGTGAAATCAGATATTTTTAACCTTTTTCGAGTTAATTCCTCATCGATTTCTTGTGCAACAGTTTTGCTAAGTGATTTACTTAAATCAATTCTTTGGAATATTTCCTGTGGAGAATATTTTATATGGGCATCTCTTGACAAGATATCTTTCAGGATATCGAAATTTAGATCTAATTGTTCAATATTTTTTGCTTCGAATACTACGTCGTTTGCGTAATGTATCCTAAGTTCAATTCCATTAGTTAAGACAATGAAATTAACTCCTGTTCCAATTACATAAGCCAATGATTGTGGTTTATGTTTTACCAAATCTTCACTTGATGCTTTGCTCTCCACGACAAACTTGGGGTTTTGAGGACTCTCAAGACATACTACAAAATCTGGCCTTTGGTTTTGTGGTAACTTGTCTGATCTTACTTTCTTATATCGATTAACATGAACATCAAATATGGGAAAATTTTCCTCTGGTATTATCTCTTCAAGTGAATAACCTAGAAAATCTGTTAATAAAGGCACAATAAAGTTTTGATTTACTGCTGCTTCTTTATTATATTTGTTTGACCCAAATTTTTCGAAGATAGTACCCATATTGTTCACTAAACTATGGCAGATCTGATTCTATTCTCTATTTAATTTTTTACCAAATTATTTTAAATTATCTATTTATTTTCATTATTGAATCAAGAAATCAATAGCATTGAGCTATCCACTTTAGAAGCCCTTGTCTCAGCCTAGGTAAGGGATAAGATACTATAATATAACCCGAAAAACCTTCTAGCAACCTCGTTACAAGGCTTGAAGCTGGGTCTTGAGTATTTGGACCAACCTTTGGCTCAGGATATTATGAAAATTAGTACCTTGAGAGTTTCTGCCGAAGGCACTGTAGAACCAAATATATCCCGGACGGCTCCACAGAATAATTAAAATGAGCACGTACGGGCCACGCTTCTGGGATATGTGGAAGGCTGGCGCAGTACGTCCTCTCTCATTTCCACGCACATATACCTAGAAGCCACATATAAAGGCCAGGGCTGTCGCTTGTAGCCAACTGGACCAAATATATCCTGGACACTACATGTGAAGAGCAATCCCGTGTAACGGCTCTGATTCTGGGATATGTGGAAGGTTGGCGCGAATATACTCCATTGCTTGCAGCAGCATGCGCCAGCGCAGCTTTGATTTAACAACGGTTATCGGGGAAGTTTTCCATCCCCGCAGCAAGTTAGCGGGGAATTCGACTGAAATAAAGTCCTCTTCATTTTTTAACTCATTTCACCGAGCATCTATTTTAGTATTTTGTGACAACTCTATGTGATAACTTAGCATTTTTTCCAGATGTCTAGCCAAAATAAGCATTCCCTTTCTTAGTGCTTCAGTTACAAATGGGAGTTCTTTAGTATCTCTCATAAGTTCTTCCGCGTGATCAAAATATTTTCTATAAAATTTGCTCTCATTTTCTTTAATGGTAAAGTCCTTATTTTCTAAATATTGAACTTGTTTAAATGCAGTTGCGATATTTTCGATAGCTCTGAAAAGTAACTTTCTACACTTGTCAGCTCTTCGAATTTGCATGATTGATTTAAGACAGCCTAGATTTTTATTCAGATCTTCTTTTGCTCCTGGCTGATTAAGAAGCATTGCTTGTAAAGCCCTAAACAAACACAGATTGAATACAATTTCATCTTGATAATTAAATTCCTCTCTGGATTTCTCAAAAAGAGCGATTGCTTTCTCTAATTCATTTTTATAGCTACTGATGTTTTGGCAATTTGATGCATTGAATAAAGAAATGTTCCCGAGAGAATAATACGCATAAGCTCTAATATCATAGTCCATTTCTTCATCTCCGTATTTTGTGAGTTTATATAGATCATTTATTGCCGTCTTGTTTGGTACATAAATAAACACAGATCCTAAAGCATCAATAACATATTGTCTTATTTCCCATTCAGTAATGGCTAATCTGTTTAAATCGTCCCAAGCTTGTTGTTTATCCGGTAAATGTGGGAAAGCAGAAACAATGGCAGATGTGATTCCCCAAATTTCGGACTCAAAATCATCAGAATCACCGTAAGTTAATCCATGTAAATCGTCCCAAGCTTGTTGTTTATCTGGCAAATACTGAAAAGCAGAACCTATGGCCATAGCCGCTTCCTCTCTCACACCAGAGGTTTCATCAAGTATTAGTTTATGCATGTCTTCCCATGCCAGTTGTTTGAATGTATCTGGCAGATATTGAAAAGCAGAGCCTATGGCCTTAGCTGCTTCTCCTTTCACACCAGAGGTTTCATCAAGTATTAGTTTATGCATGTCTTCCCATGCCAGTTG
>CAYQPF010000210.1:0-6916 GCA_964419225.1 uncultured Candidatus Cloacimonadota bacterium
GCGGAGATTCGGGTAAAACAGTGGAACCCATTTTAAAACGCAAACTCCCCTCATCTTCATTTATCATATCAGCTATAAAAAAATCATCACATCCATCTCCATTAAAATCTCCGATGCTGTATCCACCTGGGAATACCTCACTGATTATATTAGATTCCATAAGAAGAACTCTGTTAGTTAAATCCAGTCCATTGGAGCCATAGTAGATATAACGGTAACGTGGTAAATCTTCGGTGTCAGGATACGTATTAGGGGCATAACCCACCATGAAATCATCAAAACCATCCCCATTAACATCACCCATGCCTGTTATCAGACAATGTACAGATATACTAATATTTTCTATAACCGGGACTTCTTCAAAAGTTCCCCCAAGAAGAATGTAAAGATTACGCTGGAAATGGTTAGGGGTGGGGATTGTAGTTTTTATACAGCCGAGATCATCAAACCCATCATTGTTAATATCTCCCAGACATTCCAAAGGAAGAATTCCTGGATCACCCATTTGATCTGCCTGCATATATATCTTTTTGTCAGGGACAAGATCGGCAGTGGGACCTCCATAAAAGAAAACTAAAGAATCCTGAGTATAATCACCGGGTATATCTTCTATAGTTAACAAATCATCAAAACTATCTCCGTTGACATCACCTGCAGTAAGCAGGCAATTTAAATAATTGCCGATAACTGTTAAATCAGGGACTGTATCTATTGCACCTTCTCCTCCATAATAAACAAATATTTTTCCGGTTCTATCTCGTATCACCAGATCATCAATTCCATCTGCATTAAAATCCAGAGTAGTCATCTTTTTTCCGAAATAGGAATTGTTCACCTCACCAACAAGGGTCTGCATGATTTGCATTTGATTTACAGCATGCATGGAAACAACAAACATAAATCCCAGTATTAGAAATAAAAGTACACGTCTCATATATCCTACCTTACATATTATTTTTTGAATTGCTACAGTGTTAATTTATAAATATGTTTAATAATGAGTCAAGGAAATTCATTTCATAGACAAAAAAAATATTTACAAAAGCTACTATCCTTCAATTAAAGAACCTCGTTTGTCAATTAATCTGTACTTAACTTCTATTTTAGAGTGAAAAATCTCACAACAGTTATCTTTATCACTTAAAGCCTACTTTATGTGTCGCTCAGATTTTATAACAAAAATACTTCCTTTTTATACTTTTATGATGACAAATTAGTGGAGAGGTGTTTTGTGTCACTTAAGCTAATAAATAGAAGGAGTGATTATCGTGTCAAAAATTGGATATATAAGAGTCTCTGCTGTAGATCAAAATACAGACAGGCAAGAAATAGCCTTATCTGAATTAGAAATGCACAAAGTTTTCATTGAGAAGGCATCAGGTAAAAATACTGAAAGACCCCAACTTAAAAAGATGCTTGAATATATAAGAGAGGGTGACACTGTTTATATTGAGAGCATCTCACGCTTAGCCAGAAGCACAAGAGATCTTCTTTCTATAGTGCAACAACTTCAGGATAAACACGTCGAACTCATTTCTTTAAAAGAGAACATTGATACCACTACCTCACAAGGACGATTCGTATTAACGATATTTGGTGCTCTTTCAGAACTGGAAAGAGAAAATATTCTTCAACGGCAGCAGGAGAGAATTGCAGCTGCGAAAATAAAAGGAAAGAAGTTTGGCAGACCAGAAATTGAACAACCCAAAGATTGGAATAATGTTATCGCTCTATGGCGAAGGGGAGAAATCACTGCTGTAGAAGCAATGCGAAGATTAGAGTTAAACCGCGGAACTTTTTACCGTAGAGTTAAAGAATTGGAGAATCAATCAAAGTAATGTCGTGAGGTTATTGTGGCTACTCCGGAAATCCTTCTAACAGAAGATCAAAGAATCGAGATCACTCAGATTCCGCAAACTATCAGTGAATGGGAAATTGTTAAGTACTACACTTTGACGGACTATGATATTGAAATAATAAATCGACACAGAAAAGCCTGCAATCGACTTGGATTCGCAGTACAGCTTTGCTGCTTGAGGCATCCAGGTTGGTCACTTGGAGTCATTAGAAGTATTCCAGAATCAATGTTATCATACATCGCAGAGCAGTTACAGGTGAATTGTGCAGAATTTGAGAACTACGGACTAAGAAAAAATACTAAAATTGATCACCTCCAGGAACTTCGTGATTTATATGGATTTAAGATTTTTTCTGACATAGATTATTCAGATCTTATAACCTATCTAACATCTTATGCTATGGCTAATGACAATGCATTAGTGCTTATCAGCATTGCCATTGAGGAACTTAAAAGGAAAAGGATTGTTCTCCCAGGGATTACAACAATAGAAAAAATAGTAAGCTTAG
This sequence comes from uncultured Candidatus Cloacimonadota bacterium, assembly GCA_964419225.1. Classification (GTDB taxonomy): domain Bacteria; phylum Cloacimonadota; class Cloacimonadia; order Cloacimonadales; family CAYQPF01; genus CAYQPF01. The sequence continues at coordinate 2,368 of CAYQPF010000210.1, forward strand.
TAAGAACAATAGCATCTGAAAAAATTGTTCAATTAATCACTGATTCGCTGACTTGGGAACAGAAACAGCAATTGGATGAGTTAATAAAATCACCAGATGAAACAATTATAACCACACTTGCATATTTGAAGGAAGACCCTGGACAATCTTCACCCAAAGCTTTTATGGGTATTGTCAACAGACTTGAGATTATCAAAAACCTCAAACTCAATTTAAGTATTGAGGATATTCATCCCAATAGGATAAAACAAATATCAAGGCTTGGATCAAAGTATGAGCCACACTCCTTTAGACGTTTTGAGCCAAGTAAACGCTATGCTATGCTTGCATTATATCTTTTCGATTTGAGCCAAAGTTTAGTTGACCTTGCTATTGATATGCATGACAGGCAAATAAATATTCTGTTTTCAAAGGGTAGAAAAAAACAGGAAGAAATTCAAAAGCAAAACGGTAAATCTCTGAATGAAAAAATTATTCTGTTTGTTGACATTGGGACTGCATTAGTAAAAGCTAAAAATGAGGGACTTGACCCGTTTGCTATTATAGAAACTATTATGCCTTGGAACAAGGTTGTTGAGTCTTTAGAGGAAGCAAAGAAGCTTTCTCGCCCACCAAATTATGACTATTTAGATTTACTTAACAGTAGATATAATCAGCTCCGTAAGTACACTCCAGCACTTGTAAAGCATCTGGAATTTAGTTCTACAGATTCATCTTTAGCACCTCTAATTCAGGCAATCAAGGTTCTAAATGACATGAATGAAACAGGTAAACGAAAGGTCCCTGACGATGCACCTTTTAGTTTTTTATCTGATAGATGGACAAAGTATGTTTTCGAGCCAGGAGGAGTTGTAAATCGTCATTATTATGAAATGGCTGTATATTCCGAGTTAAAAAACAGAATACGATCTGGTGATGTGGCCGTTAAAGGTAGCCGTAACTATAAAAACTTTGACGAATATCTTGTGGCTAAACAAGAATGGGATAGCGAAAAAGCTACCTCTTCAAAACTTGCCGTTAGTCTGTCGTTTGAGGAATACATTAGAGAGAGAACAGAATCACTAAATAAAAGACTTTGTTGGGTATCCCAGAATATAACTATTCTAGGTGGAGTAAGTATAGAGAATGACAAAATTCATTTGGAAAAGCTTGATAAAGATACTCCTGAAGAAGCGGCAGCTTTAAGCGAAAAACTGTATAAAATGCTACCCAAGCTTAAGCTCCCAGAACTCTTAATTGAAGTTGCCAGGTGGACAAATTTTGACAGAAGTTTCCTTCACGCATCTACCGGTAGCATCATTAAAAATGATGAGAAGTCTATTTTAATGGCTGCGATTATGGCTATGGGAACGAATATTGGCTTGGTAAAAATGGCTGACTCAACTCCAGAAATTACTTACCGCCAATTAGCGAACACCGTTCAATGGAGGATGTACGACGATGCAATGAAACATGCTCAGGCTACTCTGGTTAATTACCAACATAAGCAATTTCTGTCTTCCTATTGGGGTGATGGTTCAACGTCATCCAGTGACGGAATGAGAGTACAGGTTGGAGTTTCTTCTCTACATGCAGAGCATAATCCTCATTATGGATCAGAGAAAGGAACTACAATGTATAGGTTTGTCAGCGACCAGTTTTCCTCTTTCTATACTAAAATCATAAATACTAATGCCAGAGATGCTGTTCATGTAATTGACGGATTACTTAACCATGAAACAGAATTAAACATTGATGAACACTATACAGACACCGCAGGATATACAGATCAGGTTTTCGGGCTAAGCCATTTGTTAGGATTTAGATTCGCTCCCAGAATAAGAAATATTGCAGAGCTTAAAATCTATTCTTTTGAAAAACATATTGATTATGATAAACTCCATAAAATCATTCAGGGAAAAATTAACATTAAAGTTATTCAGAGTAACTATAATGATGTGCTAAGACTTGCCCATTCTATTCGAGAAGGGAAAGTCTCTGCATCACTGATAATGGCAAAATTAGGATCATATTCCCGACAGAATGCCCTGGCAACTGCTCTTCGAGAAATGGGACGTATCGAAAAGACTATTTTTATTCTGGACTACATATCTAATGAATCGCTTAGAAGAAGAGTTCAAAAAGGATTAAATAAAGGTGAAGCCGTGAATGCATTGGCAAGAGCGATCTTTTTTGGTAAACGAGGTGAGCTTAGAGAACGAGAACTTCAAGACCAATTGCAAAGAGCCAGTGCTTTGAATTTGCTGATTAATGCAATAAGTATATGGAATACTGCTTATCTGGAGAAAGCTGTTGAGTACTTGAAATCAAAGGAAGACATTAACGAGGATTTATTAAAGCACATTGCTCCAATTGGCTGGGAACATATTAATTTTCTTGGGGATTATACATTCGATACAAAGCATATGCTCAATCCTGATGAGTTGAGACCATTAAACATAAATTAATTGTCTTAACGTGGTAGAATTTGTTAATTTCCTATCTAAAATCTCCTTAACGTGGTTTTTGTCGGAAATGTTGGCGACACCCCATATAGAACCAAATTCTATAAACAAAGATAAAATCTTGCTGGCTTGTCCAATAAGTGAGGTTGAAACTAATTTTATTGAAGAAATTGAAGAGTCAATAAATAATGAGTTGTATAATAAATTATTAGCAATCGGATTATCTGTTAATCAAGCTAAAGATATTTTAAAGAACAAGGATGAAAAAACAATATTAAATCATTTGAATTATTTAAAAGACAGAACAAATATTGAGAATCCAGGAGGATATGCTTGGAAAATATTTCAAGAAAGAGAAATTCCTGAAATTGATATAAAACGAGATCAAAGAATAAAAGATGAATTTGAACAGAAAAAAGAAGAAAAATTGAAATTAGATTATGAAGATTATATTAGCAAGCAAATTAAAAAACATAGAGAGTCATTAACAGAGGTTGAGCTAGATGAATTGAATAAGAAGGCTACAATATTAGCAATGGAAAAGAATAAAGAGGTGTTATCCAAAAATACAAAAACTTTGGCAGGATCATTAATGAAAACATTTATAAGGCTTGAAGAAAATAGAGTGATAGAAACTGATTTGAATTTACCATCTTATGAAAAATGGTTTGAAAGTAAAACTGTACTCTAATATAGCAGATATTTTTTTCATTTTTTTACATAATCCTTTAGCGTATCTCTTTTTTGGTAGATTTGATTTAACTGTCTTTTCGGTTGTTGATGATATTAATTTTATAATACTTTTTCCACTTTTTTAAACTTTTATTGTGGAATAATATATAAATAAAATACATGTTTAATATTGCAATAAGTAAGTAACTGGTAATAATATAAGAAATGATAACTAATTACCATTAAAGCAATAACACATAATCTAAAGATTGAGAAATCCAAAACAAATAGAAATGTATTGACGTTAAAACAACTATACTCAAAAATTAAGATCTAAAATAAATAAAGGAGTTTTGCATGAAAAGAAGAGTCATTATCATGGGTGCTGCGGGAAGAGAATTGTTGTAAAAAATATAATAATAACAATAAAAATAAGGAGGAATCATGCCAGACACAACGAATAATCCTAAAAAAAGCAATAAACAACCAAATAAAAAAGCTTTAGAAAAAGTGGAAAAAGTTATTATCAATCACTGTTTAGCGGAATTTTATTTTTTGTATTTAGTAATGAATATTGTAGTCCTCATTTTTATAGTTTATAATATAAATTTATATGGAGCTGGTAATAATCTACTTCAAAAAATTACTAATTCTTTCGAAATTATTACAAGCTATTGCGTAGTTGATGTTATAGTGTTTAAAGTAGGAACTTATTTGATAAAGAATAAAATATTCAATAAGAGTAATATACAACAAAGTTAATTATGAAATTAGCTGTTGTAGTAGGTCAATAACTGATTATGAAGTTATCAAAACTCATTTGAGCAAGTATTTGTCAGATGACTTAGAAATTATAACTGGTGGAGCAGATGGGGTGGACTCATTAGCATAAAAATATGCTAATGAGCAAGGCTTAAAAGAAATGAAGAAATTTGGAAATATGCTGATTGTGGCATTGCCTTTTGGAATGGAAAATCTAAAGGAACTACACATTCTTTTGAGTTAGCAAAGAAGTATAACAAGGAAATAAAAGTAGTAGAGTTATAACTTGTCTCTTAGTCTCATATTATTATCGAAGGAGTCATTACCCCAATAATAAACAAATGGCTGAGACTCTTATGAGAACATACACAAGACTTCAAGAGAAAAAAATAGTAACTGAAAAAATAAAATTATTGTCTTTTGATGAGTAGAAATACTCAAAGATAATTTAAAATTTTTTATCTAAACATACAATGCAATGAGCATAATTCTAAATAAAATAAGTTATCAAAACATAGTAATCCCCACTCCTCCTACATATTAAAATTTTTACTTGCTTAAATTGTTACTCAAAAAAAGAGAAGTACAGGAAAGTGCCTAGTTGAATAATATTTTCACGATGAGCCACTCGTCCAGACTGAATGAGCCATGTCTCCGCTGAAAATGAGCCA
>CAYQPF010000211.1:0-6856 GCA_964419225.1 uncultured Candidatus Cloacimonadota bacterium
TGGAGACATGGCTCATTCAGTCTGGACGAGTGGCTCATCGTGAAAATATTATTCAAAATCATCTATTTCAATTTCTTTTGCAGATTTTAAGCCTGTAGTGTCAAAATAAAGTTTATCCAATTCTATACGTTTTTCCCTTAATTGGATTGCATAGCTTTTAAGCTTCTCCCCTACAATTTTATTTATTTTTGTTAAGTTATCACTAACTTCGATAATATCCTTTCTTGTTTGTCTTGAGATATACCTTATTAAAGTAGTTCTCACTCCTAATGCTATATTACTTGGATTTTTCAGCTTTAGAGAATCAGTTAAATCTTTTTGTACGAAAGCAAATGATAAGTTGAATTGATTTAAAGCTGAAAATATCTCAGAGCTTCCATTAGTATTAATCCCCCAAAACTTACGGGCTGTCATATTTTTGTGTTTAATAAACCAATATGGAGTAACTTCAAAAGCAAAGTTCTGTGGCATTCCATTATTTTGATTTATGTTATTCAGAACACTTGTACCTAAAGCTTTTACAGAAGTTGGCCTTTCTATTGAAGTAGGAGCAATATCCAGTAAAATGAAAGCAGGTGAACTTGGTATTTGCAAGTCCTTTAACTCGACACTTTGATTATCTAAAGATATTAAATGCCCTATTGCAAAAGTAATTAGAATTAATAATATGAAATTAATCTTTTTCATGATCAACTCCATTTGATCCATTGCTCAATATAAACTATTTTACCTTTTGGACTGGTTCTAATATCAGTTTTATCTGGTTCAATCTTTTTTAATCCAGAATAACCACCTGATAATATATATGTAATATCAATCTTATCAAGTGCAGCTTTCCAAAGGGTTTTATCAATACTTCCCAAGTTTATAGTAATATAAAATAACAGTTCAGAGTTACGAATGTCTTTTGCAACTCCTAGAAAAGTTTCTGGAATGTTCCCACTTTGGTTATTAGATTCAGCAATTAATGTGTCTGGGTTTGTTAAGGTAACATTGGTTGATACTATTCCTTCAGTACTTACAGTTACTTCAACATAAATACGATTACTATCCAATCCTAAATCATAAGTTTTATCCATGTCTCCTCCTGTTTGGGTTATTCTTTGTATTTTTATAGAATTTTGCTCTCTAGCTTTCGTTTCTTACTCTGATAAAACTAAATCTAAGTTAAAAGCAATCTCTAATCATCCCTCTTTCATTTTGTTACATTATACATCATTCCATTCAAATATTATTTCTTCTTTTTCAACATATCATTGATACTATAGCTTAAATTAAAGAATATCATATTTATTGTCAAGAACATATATTAATTGTACTCTATTAACGAATATTTTTCCCCACCAACTCTCAACTTTTCTCACAACCCTATCCTAAATCCTTTCCCTTATAAAGGGCAAGGACTTGCCCTTGAATCAGTCTAAAGGCTTGTTCTACACTGTATATCACCCAGAACGGTTTGGAACCATTCCCTACTGACCCCTGACGACTACCGCCTGATGCCTTAGTACTTGCCTGCGGGTTTATGCCTTTTTTTCTTTTTCCGTTTACTTTTTGTCCATACTGTCCATAAAGTCCATAAAGTCTATTTTGTCCATCCATCGGAAAAAGAGGTGGCACCACTCCTCATTCATAATTACATTTCCGTACTTGACACAAATAGCAATAATTATTAGCTTATTTCCAGAGGTTAAAATGAATAATATTATTTTAAAACAGACTATGATGAATAAGGTACTCTATTCCCTGATGCCGTTGATCCTTTTCGGGGTATTCCTCTATGGCTGGCGGTCTTTGGTTGTTGTACTCGTGAGTAATGCCTTCGCTTTTTTGACTGAATATCTGATGATTCGCAAGAAAAAAGGCGGAAAAGTATCAACTGCAGTATTTGTCACCGGTACTTTAATCGCTCTGACTTTGCCACCTGCCATTCCATTCTGGATAGCTGCTGTCGGTTCAGTCTTCGGAGTATTATTCGGTAAGATGGTTTACGGCGGATTTGGGATGAATATCTTCAACCCGGCCCTCGTCGGCAGAGCCTTTATCTATATTTCTTTTCCCAAGGAAATGACTGTCCAATGGACGAAACCTTTTACTTCTTTACCCGGCGGGTTTACTGCTTTTAATACTCCCGATCTGCTTACTACTGCCACACCAATGACAATTTACCGTGACCAACAACTTCTACAACCACTGCGGGATCTTTTCATCGGGATAACCCCCAACATCGGCGGAGGATGTATCGGCGAAGCTTCTGCAGGACTGATTCTCCTGGCCGGCATATATTTGATTATTACAAAAACAGCTAAATGGCAGTCCATGGTCTCAGTAATTTTGACCTTTTCCCTGTGTTCTTATCTTTTTTATCATGAGAATCCATTGTACTTCCTTTTCAGCGGGGGAGTATTATTCGGTAGTGTTTTTATGATCACTGATCCGATTTCTTCTCCCAAAACGAACCTCGGTCTCTGGATCAACGGAGTTTTGGTAGGTTTTTTAACAGTTTTTATCAGGAAATTCTCCCTGTTCATTGAAGGCTTCATGTTCTCCATATTATTGGCCAACACATTCATGCCCCTGATCGAATACTATATCCAAAGCTTGCAGAAAAAAGCGGTTAAGGCTTAGGAGTTATTATGGAAAAAACACCATTCAAAGAGACCAAAGCCTATTCCGTAGTATTTATGATGCTGATCACGATCTTCTTCGTGGGAATTTTGGCTTTTTTCTACCATTCCACCCAACCCAGAGTTAAAGAATATCAAAAAATTAAGAATGAAACAATAATCCTGTCTTTATTTGATTTTCCTCTCAATAATGTACATGCAGATTATGCCAAATACATCAAAGAGAAAAATCAAGTACTCAACGGGAAATCAGTTGTATATTATGAAGCAGTAAAAGACACTACTCTTGTCGGTTACGCTTTTCCAATATCAGGTAAAGGCTTGTGGGGGAATCTGGAAGGGGTAGTCTCCCTCAGCCCTGACCTGAAAACAATCATCAACTTTACAATAACCGGGCAAAGCGAAACTCCCGGATTAGGCGGTAGAATAACAGAACCCGGTTTTATCGGACAGTTCAAGAACAGAAATCGCTACAATGGTTTGGAACTGATCAAATTAAAACTAACTCAGGAAGATAATAAAACTCCCGCACCAAATGAAATAAGACAGCTTACAGGTGCAACCCTGACTACTAACTATGTTTTAAATTTGCTTCAAATTAGTTTACCCGCAGTATTAAAAGATTTTAGGAAATAGATTATGACAAAAAAACAAATCTTTTTAACAGCAGCTTTTAATGACAATTCTGTCTGGAGACAGGTATTGGGAATTTGTTCAAGTTTGGCTGTAACAAACTTAATGCTGAACAGTCTGGTAATGGGTTTGGGTGTGACTTTTTCCACCGCCTTATCCAGCTACATGTTATCGATGCTCAGAGAACATACACCCCGCAATGTGCGGATGATGGTACAAACCTTGATCATCGCTGTGAATGTGATCATTGTGGACATATTTCTAAAAGCCTACCAACCCGAGATCAGTAAGCAGTTGGGGCCATATGTCGGTTTGATTATCACCAATTGTATTCTGATGGGCAGAGCAGAAGCTTTTGCAGCCCAGAATAAACCTGTAGATTCCTTTATTGACGGGTTTGGAGCAGGAATCGGTTATACCTTGGTATTACTGGTTATCGCTTTTTTCAGGGAAATATTGGGCTTCGGTACAATCTTCGGGTTTAAAGTTGTCTGGGAAGGCTGGACAAACTGGTCAATCATGGTAATGGCACCGAGTGCCTTCTTCATGCTGGCCATTCTGATGTGGATCATTAACAATAAATATTATCTGAAAGATAAAAAGTAGGGGATGAACATGGAAATTAATATATTTGTTCTCTTTCTCGCGGCAATTTTTACTAGCAATATCCTTATGTCGAATTTCCTGGGGATGTGCTCCTATCTGTCTGTTTCCCGGGAAGTAGAGTCTTCGATGGGACTGGGTATGGCAGTATTCTTCGTCACAACTATCACAGCCGTGATCAACTGGTTGGTCCAGTATTATATTCTCGTTCCTTACGACATAGTTTATCTGCAGTACATCGTATTTATTATTGTGATCGCAGCCACTGTGCAGCTGACAGAAATGATCATCGAGCGTGTTTCACCCGTGTTATACTTCTCCCTGGGAATATTTCTGCCCTTGATCACTGTGAACTGTGCCATCTTCGGCGTATGCTTGTTCATGGTCATCAGAGAATATACTTTCCTACAGACAATAGCCTTTTCTGCCGGCAGCGGTTTGGGCTGGATGCTCAGTATTCTTGCTTTGGCAGGTATTCGTCAACGCCTGAAAGAAAAATATATCCCGGCCGGTTTACAAGGAACCGGAATTAGTCTGATCACAACCGGAATCATGGCTATGGCTTTCATCGGATTTTCAGGCACAGTTATCATTCAGTAACAGGGGAATTTATGTTAAATGTAATATTTCAGAATATATTTGTCGCTACATTGATCAGTATGGTCTTGGCAATCATCATTGTTATTGCCGAGAAATATCTTTCCAACTACGGTGACTGTAAGATTACAATCAACGGAAAAAAAGATCTGACAGTTAAAGGCGGAGGAAACCTTTTGACCACTTTAGCTGCAAACAAGATTTTCATCCCTTCTGCCTGTGGCGGAAGAGGAAGTTGCGGTTATTGCAAGGTCAAAGCACAGAGTGGTGCAGGACCTCTCTTACCAACTGAAAAACCGTATCTTACACCTACCGAGTTAAAAGATAACACCAGGCTTGCCTGTCAGATTAAAGTACGCAATGATCTGGAAATCAATATCCCGGAAAGTCTCTTTAATATCCGCAGAGTGGAAGCAATTGTCAAGAAAATCGAAGACTATACTTATGACACTAAAGGAGTAACTTTTCAATTGCCTGAAGGACAGGGGGTTGACTTCATTGCAGGACAGTATATGCAGTTGGAATCTCCGAAATATGGAAAAGTTAAGCAATCTGTATCCAGAGCATATTCTATCTCGAGTAATCCTATTAATAAAAACGAGTTGCAGTTGATCATCAGACAGGTTCCCGAAGGAATTTGTACCACCTATGTTCATAAACATCTCAAAGAAGGTGATAAAGCTAACCTCACCGGACCATTCGGTTCGTTCACTCTGAAAGATACTGGTAATGATATCTTCTTTATTGCCGGAGGTTCCGGTAAAGCTCCTATTAAATCCATGGTCGAGTATATTAAAACAGCCGGGATCAACCGGAGAATTGTCTATTTCTTCGGTGCCAGAACAATGGCTGACCTCTATTTAACTGATTACTTCTTTGATTTTGAGAAAACCCTGCCCGACTTTACTTATGTCCCCATTTTATCTCAGCCCGATAAATTCTGTAAGTCTGACTGGTGCGGGAAATCCGGCTATATAAATGATTATTTAAAAGAATATTTACGTGATCCATCAAAAACTGAAGCCTACTTGTGCGGGAGTCCCGGGATGATAACTTCGATTGAAAAATCCCTCCTCCAACTAGGTATCCCAAAATCAAACATTGACTATGACAGCTTTGCCTGATAAGGAGTAATTTTATGAGACAGACACCTCAAGAAATAAAGATACAGAGTAAAATGCAACCCGGAGTCCTCTCTCTGGATGGGTTTCTCGGCAACGATACAAGACATTATCACGCAATTGTTGAAGAAGACCAGGAAACTTTGGTCGAATTGGGCTATACTCAGCAGGACATCGCTGAAAAGATGGAGTATTTCACTAATCTGGTGAATGAAACCCCTGACGGATTCATCAATATTGATGATAAATACGAAATTGAATATGAGATTGTCCGCGGTAAACTGCAATGCCCTTTTTCCCATCCCGGTGCTTTTCAAAAGGGATTTCTCAGGTTCAAAAATCTGGACAACGGGCTCGAGGTTGTCTGGTCACAATTAGCGATACATATGATCAGAGAACATTGCTTCTTCCAGGGCATGGGTGCGACACACAGGCTTGATCCCGAACTGCTGGTGAAAGCACTGTTCTAGGAAGAAAGCTTTCCAGAGTATTTAACAAGGATATACAGGATGCACAGGATAAAGAAAAAATAAGACAATTACTGCCCTCTATTTTTTCTTTAGAACTTATCTATAAAAAGCTGATCATTATTGGGAGGTGTTTTGTGATTTACATTTTAATGCTTTCAACACTGTTAATTGGATTTATCGTATCTCTAATAGTCAGTCATTTTTTTAAGAAACCGATTTCCAATATTCTCCAAAGACTTATTGATGATGAAATTTATACTTCCTGGGTGAAGTATATGATGTTTGCCATTTATGTCGTGGGAATCTCCTCAGGCGTAAATCTTTGGCAACTTGAGAAATATATTACGCCGGATACGACCGCCAAGGTTGTGGCTGTTCAGCAATTAACCTCCATCCGTTGGATCTTCGAGATCTACAGATCACTGATCAGTTCTCTGCAAAGCTTGGCCTGGTTGCTACTCGTCTTCTATATCATAGCTTTGATTGTATTTGTCATGAAAAAAATCTTTGTTGGAAGAAACGCAGCCTAAACTTTCCTGAACTTCACCAACAGAGTCTGATTTCCGGATATTCGCATCAATAGACCCGGCATTTATGCCGGATAATTAAAGGTTTGCCCAACAAGCCCATCACTAGACCCGGTATTTATGCCGGGGACAAATCAATAACACCCCCCTCAAATGGGCTTTAGCCCAAATATGGCCCAAAATTACAACTTTACATCAGATAATTCCTGATTTTCTTGTGTAAATAAGACCATTCCTTTCAAAATGAAAATACCAAAACTGTCTTCTTGAAAAAAATC
>CAYQPF010000212.1:0-6854 GCA_964419225.1 uncultured Candidatus Cloacimonadota bacterium
TAAAACCCGCAAACACAAGATTAGCATCTGCAAGATTCGCATTAGTAAGATTTGATATCGAGGAATTTGAGTATGACAGAGCTGGAGAATTCGAAAGCCATTTAGTTAAATTCTGAATTTTACTTTATTTGTTTTAGCGCAGAGAGATCATGACTATGATACGTGTGCCATCTGCCGTCAGGTTCTTCTCCCATTGCGGATCATGTTTCTCTTCCCTGGGAGATGACGCAGCTTGCGTCATTGCTTTAAAGAGTCTGGCAGACTCTTCTCCCAAAAACGGGTCTTTTTTCGCTCCCCTCGCTTTGCAAGAGAGGAGCCGGGGGTGAGTTATTCTCTTTGAATACTGCACACTACCTACTCTCTCCTTTATACTTGCCGGCGGGTTTCAATAAATTTCCACTTCTCATTAATAATTAATAATTGATAATTAATAATTAAATACTGCCTGTAGATTTATCATTTTTATCAATCCCTCTCTTACATTATCGTCAAATCTCTCCTCTTGTCTGTTTTGTCAGTGCCAGTCCATGATTGTTCGTGTTCCGGAAGCGTTTGTAATTGACACTTAATTTTATCATCTATGTAAAAATAACATCCGTTTCCCTTAATCCTGCAAAAACTCTCAATTTCCCCCCTGCTTACTGCCGACTGCCCACTGCCGACTGATTAAGGCTTCTCTTTAGCTCCTTAGTAGCTGCCCTTTAGGTACCTACTCCACTTGTTTGTCAAACCTGAATATGTGCTATTATTACTTAATTTTCTCAATTTTTACAAATTTTTTCCAGATTTATACTTCTCTTTTGTTCGTTTTATCTCATGAGCTTAGCGGTTTCGCATTAAACTATTCTTGAAAAGTGTTATTTACTTCCTACACTCATAACTCCTGATCCATTAGACTTCAAACGTAATAGAATTCTTTCTATATTTTTCGAAAAAAACTTTCAACCTGTGACTATCTGCGTTTTCCGTGTTATTCCGCGTTCTATTAAGCGTCTCTTTATTTCATTTTAGGGTATGTTTAAATCCTGTGTAAAATGCTCCTAATCTTATTTGCAACAATTCTTTATCCTGCTTGTTATGATGGTATAGTTCACAAAAAGAGGTAGTTATGGCTAAGCTGGGAGTACTCATTATCCACGGGATTGGCAATCCACAACCCGATTATGCAGATACTTTTATCAAAAAGGTTACTGCAGAATTAACAGAAGATGGAAAATTTGCCAAAGCTGATATCGTATGGGAAGCAGTTTATTGGTCTGATGTCCTGGCGACAAAGGAGAATCAGTATTTTGAGAGTTTGAAGAACGCTGGCAGTGTTGATTATCTGAGTCTAAGGAAGTTCATTATCACCTACTTAGCAGATGCTGTCAGTTACCATTCCGGGAATAACTCCTATAATGCCTACAATGCTATCCACAATAAAGTAAAAGAAGGCATAATCAGGCTTTGTAAAAAGCTGAAGAATCCTGATGCCCCGCTAGTGATGCTGGGTCATTCGTTAGGGAGCGTGATCCTGTCGAATTATATCTGGGACGGGCAAAGTAGGCGTCAGGCGTCAGTCGTCAGGCGGCAGGGGGAATTGGGAGAAGACACGTTGAACCAGTCTGAAGGCAGGTTTTACAGTGGGCAGGGTAGGCATAAGGCGTCAGGCGTCAGGCGTCAGAGAGATCTCAAGTCATTGACCGGGATTATCACCTTTGGCAGTAATATTCCTTTGTTTGCTTTTGCACATGACCCGATCGAAGCTATTACTTTTCCCGATCCTGATTTACCTGAGAACCTAAAAAAAATGGCAAGCTGGGTAAATATCTATGACCCGGATGATGTGCTTGGTTACCCTTTAAAACTATTGAGTCCCTCGTATGCAAAGGCAGTGACAGAAGATGTGAAAATGGAGATCGGAAATTTGTTGTTAAGTTGGACACCTTTGATTCACAGTTATTACTGGTCAGACAAGAAATTTATTAAATATGTGGGAGAATATTTGGGAAGGAGGTTGGTGGGATGAGTTGTTTTAAAATGAATTTGAACTCCTCTATTCTCTAAAGTTATAATCACAGTTTGTATTAAAATACAATACATTTAACTATTTTATTTCGTGGCAGTTCTTTACTTCATAGGTTAGGCTAAAAATCTGTAAATGATTAGAAGTAAATGATTAATAGTGAATATGCTTGACAGTATTACTACAATAATATTTATGTAATGATTAGGATTCAGATTAAAAAAATAAACAAAGAATCTGAAATAGAGGGATTCGTGCAGAATCAGGGAAAAAATTTATTTTTCGGTAAGGGGGCTTTTTTGCAGAAAAAGCAAATTCTACTTTTATCCATTCTTGTTTTTTATTTTATTCCATTATTGAGCATATCTTTTCATGATAAAAAATTAAATTTAGGTAAATTGTCACCCAGCCAGGTAAAAAAGATAGTTCTATCCGGCACGGATATAAACGAAAAGGACATTCATGGCAACACACCCTTAATCAAAGCTTGCCAAATTACTAATAATTTAGAAACTATAACAATGATGATAACTCAGGGTGCAAAGCTGAACGATAAAAATGATGCAGGAGAAACCGCATTATTTGTAGCTTTAGCTAATAATCGGGATGTGAAAATAATCGAACTACTACTCAAATATGGTGCTAAAACTAATGAACAATATAAAAATGGAATGACAGCACTAATGGAGGCAGGAAGATCTGTTAATAATCCCGAAGTTGTCAAATTACTGATCAAGGCTGGTGCTAAAACTAATCATAGAGATAAATTCGGTATGACAGCTCTGATGTATGCCTCCTGTTACAGTCCCAACCCATTGATAGTAAAGTGCTTGCTGGATTTAGGTGCAGACGGCAGTATCAAGTGCAATCGTGATTTAACCGCTTTTGATTATGTAGATGAAAAACCCAATGTAGCTTTAAGAAATTCGAAGGTTTTTGATCAATTACGCGATTCACAACAGAAAAGATATCCCAATATGCGAAATAAAAAGCACTTACTTAGTCCATAGATTTGTGACTTGGGATATGGACTATATGGACTCAATGGACTAAATGATCCTGTATAGACTGGTTTAGTAATCCTGTGCGTTAATAGTTAGTGGTTAGAGGTTAGTTAGGGACCAGAAATAGTCTAAACATTCTTTCGTCTGCTGTTCATTTTTACTGAGAATATAGTTTTTCCATTCTTTAGGCAGTAGTTTTTTATATCTGTACTGATCGTACCTTTTATCTATCAGGAAAATGACACCTCTGTCGGTTTCAGTGCGGATGACTCTTCCCGCAGCCTGAATCACGCGATTAAGTCCCGGATAGGTATAGGCATACTCAAAACCTTCATTCATAGCTTTATTAAAATAATCTTTAATCAGATCCTTTTCTCTGTTTATTTGCGGAAGTCCGACGCTGACGATAATCGTTCCAATCAAGCGGTCGCCTGTTAGATCAATACCTTCCCCAAAGATTCCTCCCAATACGGCAAACCCCAAAACCCCATCTGGTTTTGCTTCGGTAAAATGCTCCAGAAATTCTGCTCTTTCTTCTTCAGTCATGGAATTATTCTGATTCAGCAGACCCTCATTTCCGAAGGACTCGGTATATTTAGCCAGGACTTTGTTCAGATAATCGAACGACGGGAAATAGACCAGATAGTTACCTTTTTTATGGGAAACGATCATATTAATAGTGTCTGCGATGGGAGCATAGCTGTCTTCCCTGTATTTGTATTCGGTGTTAATATAATCAGTCACAACAAGACTGTAGTTTTCCCGGGGAAAGGGTGAGGGTAGGATAAGCTTGGTATCGTTTTCTTCACCACCCAGAATATTGAAGAAGTAATCGAAGGGAAGCAGAGTTCCGGAGAAAAGAATGGTAGATTTAGCTTTATGCATAGCTTCGCAGAGAAGTTTGGAAGGGTCGAGGCAGAAAAGTTTGATTCTGATTACTTTATTGATTTTTTCCAAGTAGGTCAGATAATGTTCATCATAGAGGTCGGAGATTTTAACGAACAGGACAAATTCAAAGTAAACCTCAATCAACTCATCCCGGAAGGGGAAGACCGGATTTTGCACGAGGAATTCTTCGGCTACTTTCAGAAAGTCACGGATAAGTTGAATTAGTTTTTTGGGAGCTTCTTCGTTTGTTTGGAATTCGATGGGATTTTCTTTATCTGTAGTTGTAAAATAGTTGATAATTTTATTATAATTACGTGAAAGTTTGGGAGAGAGTTGTCTAATCTGTTTTTTAATACTTTTCAGCGTGGCAGTATCAAGTTGAGCTGAGAAGGAATCTCTGGCTCTGTCCGGGAGATTATGAGCTTCATCTACCAGGAAGATGAAATCTTCAGCGACCACTTCGAAGAAGCGTTTCAGGAAAGCCGAAGGATCAAAAACATAGTTATAATCGCAGATGATCAGATCTGCCCAGAGAGACATGAACAGAGAAAACTCGAAGGGGCAGACTTCAAATTCCCGAGAAACTGATTCCAGATATTCACGATTCCACTCATCTGCGGAGAAGGCTTGGTGAAGTGCTATTTTTATCTTATCATAAAATGCGACAGCATATTGGCATTCATCAGGGTGACAGTTTTTACCGGGGCAGAAACAGATTTTTTCTTTGGCTGTAAGAGTAAGACTCTTTAATCTGAGCTCTTGTTTTCTGAGCAGATTGGTTGTATTCTCGGCAATTGCCCGGGTAGTTGTTTTGGCAGTCAGGTAAAAGATTTTATCGAATTCCAGTTTTTCCAGGGCTTTGAGAGCAGGGAAGAGGACGCCGACAGTCTTGCCGGTGCCTGTTGGAGCCTGGATATAAAGTTTGTATTGTTGGCGGATAGCGGAGTAGGTTTTAACCGCCAATTCTCTCTGACCCAAACGGTAGTTGGCATGCGGAAATGGTAATTCTCTGATTGAGAGATTTCTGAGTTCATACCAGTCGTACAGGACTTTAGACCATTCCAGATATTTAGTGATCAGGTCATTGAAAAAGAGCTCGAGTTCCTCAAAAGTATATAACTGGTCAATTTCTCTGATTCTTTCACTTTCCAGGTGGAAATAGGTCATTTTGATGGTAAGGGAGGGAAGCGAGTTTTGTTTGGCATAGATGTAGCCGTAAACTTTGGCCTGAGCCCAATGCAGGGGATGGTTTTCTTCGGAGATATGGGCCAGATTGGAGGTGGTTGTTTTGATCTCTTCCAAAATGACTTCATCCTGCAGCCAGACACCATCGATTCTACCGAAGATCTCCAGACTAAATTCGTATGTCTCTACCAAATAACTCAACGATACTTCAGCCTGATAATTAGCTGGACGGGATTTCTGAATTTTCTGATGCCCGCGAATTCCGGCAAGTGCTCTTCCGGATCCGGTGAAAACGCTGACCAGATCTCCGGTCTGCAAAACAAATTCCACTAGATTCCGGACCGCTACCCGTAAGGAAATGACAGGATTATCCATGTATTACTTTCTATCCGTTTTTCTTTTGGCAGGTTTATAAATTCCGGTCATGTACAGGATCATTTCCAGAGTACCTGGATCAATCAGAAGAGGAATAAGAAAAAAGTAGCGAAAGTGGGGATTAACCAGACAAAATACTAATCCAAAGAAACCACCCAAAAGAGGAATAAAACTAATATGCTTTTTCTTAAAGATTCTCAGAAATAAATAGATGTAATTAAAGAAAATGAAAAATACAGACAGAATTAGCCAAGGGAGAGAGAATATTTCCTGTCTCAGCATAAGACCCCCGTCATTTGTTTTGACCATTATGCAGATGGAAGATGTTTCGTCAATAAAATCTATAAAAAAGTGTGCAGAGGGCAGTATGCAGTGGGCAGTTGAAGAGAAAAGAAAAAATGAGCTTGACTCAAAAACAGGGCAATGCTAATAATGTATTTTTTAAGGGAGGTAGTTTGAGAACTCTAAAGACACACACATTAGGGGAGTTGTTGCAGAATACAGTTGAAAAATTTCCCAACCGACCAGCCTTATCGATGCTGGATGAGACACCATTAACATATAAAGAGCTAAACTCACAGATACAAACAGTGAAACAATTCCTTTTTGATCAGGGAATCAATAAAGGAGATAAGGTTGCGATAGTAAGCGAAAACATGCCCAATTGGGGTGTCGCTTATTTTGCCATCACGAGTATGGGTGCTGTTGCTGTACCGGTATTAAAAGATTTTCACCATAACGAGATTATCCATATTATCAGACACTCCGGGACAAAGTTGGTTTTTATTTCCAATCATCAGTATTATAAAATAGTGGGATATGAATTAGATCCGAATATTCCTTTTGTTTTGATAGAGTCATTTACAGTGATCACACCTTTTGTTGGGAAGGATAAGATCAAAGAGTTTATTTTTGAAGGAAACCGTCAGTTTCAGAAGTATAAAACCAAGGCGATGAAAACTATTGGCTTATGGAAGACTGACGTTGACGAAGATGACTTGGCCGCCATAATCTATACTTCAGGGACGACCGGAAGTTCGAAGGGTGTGATGCTGAGTCACAAGAATTTAGTTTCAGATGCTTTGATCACCACGAATTATATCCAGAAAGTTGATGAGAATGATAAGATGATCTCAATTTTACCTTTGGCACATACTTACGAATGTACTTTGGGGTTGATTTTGCCGATTTTGGCAGGAGCGAGTGTATATTATTTGGACAAGCCTCCGACTGCAGCTGTTTTACTGCCCGCAATGCAGAAAGTTAAACCGACAATGATTCTGACAGTTCCCCTGATTATGGAGAAGATCTTTAAGATCAAGATCTTACCTTCTTTCAATAAAAATCCTTTGTTAAAAGTACTCTAAAATTTCCCTCAAACCCGTAAGCTTCTTCAA
>CAYQPF010000213.1:0-6839 GCA_964419225.1 uncultured Candidatus Cloacimonadota bacterium
AATTCAAATAGTAGCATTCTTAAAATTTTTGCAATAATAATTGCTACCTCAAGCAAATGCTTAATTATAACCTGGCTTGAAATGAACCCTTATCCAAGTGCCAGACTTAAAGCTCAAAAAATTAATCAATCCGGTCAGCTTCTGTGGGGCGAAAACGGAGTTTATCTCTCAGACACTTTCTCCTATGAAGACCCTGCCCAGTACGGTATCGATTATAACGGGTACGATGAACTGGTCGCAGATGGCAGCGGTGGAGCTTATTATGGCATTAATTACGATTATCGGCAAAGTGTTAATCTTCTGAAAATAAGTTCTGCGGGGTCTGTAACATGGCAAAATCAATTGAGTACTTATCCGAGACCATCCGTAATGATGGAAAGAACTTATCCGAATGGTGTCTATATTTTTGCAGAAATCATGTCCGAGAATAATGTTGAGTTTATCTATAGAAGATATACTGATAATGGAGAAATGCTTTTCAATCGTGTTCTGCCGTTTTCTTTCGAGTATCAAACTATTCATGTTTTTTCTGACAATTCGTTCCTGATAAAATCGGGTAATCAATTGCAAAAATACTCCGGCTCAGGTACTTCCCTCTGGACAGTTCCTGCAACAACTAACAGTACTATTGTTTTATCCGGCAA
This sequence comes from uncultured Candidatus Cloacimonadota bacterium, assembly GCA_964419225.1. Lineage (GTDB taxonomy): Bacteria > Cloacimonadota > Cloacimonadia > Cloacimonadales > CAYQPF01 > CAYQPF01. The sequence goes on from CAYQPF010000213.1 coordinate 645, forward strand.
CAGCGAATTTTACCTGGTTAGCCCTGGTGTAACTCCCGAAAATCATGTTAGTATTCAAAAGTATAATACTAGTGGTCAAACAACAACAAATGAGCTAACTCTGCCCACGACCACTTATAGTGCGTCCGGGTTGAACTCTGAAGGAAAATTGGTTGTCTTAACCAGAAGTGCAAATTTATGGAAAATTATAACTCTTAATCACAACAATACTATTCAATTCAGCTATCAGCATGAGATATCTTTTGCTGAAGACTTTTTCGATTTCAGAACTGCCACTTGTTTTCTGAATAATTCCATTGTATCCCTATCTTATTATCATAGCCGTTATACAGGCCTGAATTACTGTTCCCAATTTGTTTCTGACTATCAGGGTTATGGCTTACAACGCAAAATACTTGCAGATTCAGGTCCTAATCATCATGCTCTTGAAGTTTACAATCAACAATATGGTGATATATATACAAAAAACTTTTTTGCAGATGCCAATGGTCTGACTCTCTTTCAGCAATCACACTATATGAGAATTTACAAATTGGATTCTGAAGGAAACAGTCTATTCCCTCCAGCGGGAAAAAGGATCTTGGAAGATTATGCTCCTTCGATCAACAAGCCTGTTCTTGTGCATGAAACTCCGGCAAATCATTTTATTTTAGTATATAATAATGGGAATGGTACCTTGAAGGGCTTTAATCTGAACAATCTGGGTGAGACAAATTTTACTTATGAGTCTATGCATCAATATGTGCAATTCATCAACAGACCTGATTGCATTTGGGCTTTATATCGTCAGTCTGATTCCTATGATTACTATGCACACAGACTGATCAATGAAACCACCTTCGAAGCAAATGCTGCATCTATCGGTATTGATAAAGAACTTTACAAAGTTTGTGGCAAGAATCTGTTATTTCGTCAATATTCGGCAACCGACAATCTAAATTTTCTTTATCTGCAAAACCTGACGGATAACCTTACCCTGAACACTGCTTTGCCTGCTGAAGGCCTGCATGTTGCTTCAATACCGCAATATTATCGTCTTGATTTTAAAGCACAGCAAACTTCCCAAAATTTACTCTTGTCCTGGAATGACTCCTCTCAGAATATTGATGAATTCCGCATTCAAATTGTTAATACCTCCAATAATACTCTGGTATTTCCCACAGAAGGTTATCTTTTTAATAACAACCAGGATCTCAGTGATTTTCAGATCTATTCCTTTGAAAATAATATTTTCGATGTCCTTTATCTGGATGATTCAAATGGACAACACCTTCTGAAGTTACAAAAATATAATCTGGAAAATAACAATTTGATCAGCTTGTTTCCTGATGGTGGAATTACTGTTTCTGACACTGTTTCTTCGTTTACAGCTGAGAAATTTGCTAATTCTCTTGCTATCACATATGTAAGAGGGTTTTCTGATGAAGAATACCGTCATTTAACACCACCTTCTTTCATTACCAGATTTATAAATGACAATAATGATCTTACCAACCAGTTACAGCTAGAATCCTATACACTGCCCCAACTGTATCCTATTGATGAACAAAACACCTATGTTGTTTGGAGTAAGGGTTCACCAAACTATTTTAACAAAAGTAATGCATTTTTTGTCCAAAAAGTAAATATCACCCAACTTCCCGTTAATGATCAGACAATATCTCCTTCTCTACCGCTTTCTTTGTCCCAGAATTACCCCAATCCGTTCAACCCGGAAACTACCATTTCTTTCTCACTACCAGTAGAAAGTAAAGTCAAACTGGAGATTTACAATATTAAAGGGCAAAAAGTCACCACTCTTCTTGATGAACAGCTTGGCACAGGTAAGTATAATATCACCTGGAAGGGTACAAACTCCAATCAGAAGCAAGTCTCCAGCGGAATCTATTTTTATAAACTAAGTACCCCGGATAAAAGTATCACCCGCAAAATGCTGCTGATGAAGTAGGACTAGCGTCCAGCATATTTTACAGGTATCATATGTTAAGTACTGATACTCTTTTTCCATGTATTCATATGCTACGAACTTAAAATAGTAGCCTGGCAGGCTCTTCTCCCAGGAATAGTTCCTCTTTCACACCCCTTTGAAATGCAAAAAGATATATATTTTACCGTAGAGACAGGGCATGCCCTGTCTCTACAATTATTCGCCCTGCCCACTGACAACTGCCCACTGCCCACTTTCTCCCCCCCCCAATTTCTCTTTGACAACCAGCCTTATTATTTACACATGGTTTTAATTCCCTGATCATTGGAGAAATAATGAAAAAGATAATGTTGTTTATTGCTTTATCAGCATGTTTTTACTTCCCTCTCTTAGCTCAATTGCAATGGCCGCAACCTGCGAAATTGATGGAATATAAACCAATTACCTGGAACAAATCTTCCGTTAATATTTCTGATAATGTTTATCATACCTGGGCACAAGTTGATGAACAAACCAGCACAATATATATTCAAGCAGTTAGTAGTTCTGGTGATTCCTTATGGCAGGAAATGCCGGGATTTAATTCAAGAATTCCATTACATGAAACCAGCCCTGCAATTGTGGCGACCTCTGATAATTGTCTGATAGTCACGTGGGTTGAGCATGTAAACTATCCCCAAATCAGATTAAAAGCCCAGAAATTTACCCAGAATGGACAACGTTTATGGGGTGAACAAGGTGTTTATCTCACTGAAACTTTTAATTGCAATCAAGATAGTTATAATACATTTGATACACTTTTATCTGATAATCTGGGTGGAGCTTATCTGTTTTATAATAACCTCAGTTACGGGTTTTTGATTAAATTCAACAATTCCGGGATAGTTAGTTGGCAAAATCAAATAGATCTTTCTTTTTGGCATCATACATTACTTAGTAAGACTTATCCTGACGGAGTTTACTTATTTACATCAATTCCAGACGAGACTCAGGGAGGTTATTGTTACTATAGGTATTCTGATGCAGGAGAGTTAATAAACACTGGTTATACCACATATATTGGAGACAGATCACACTCTTATGTGTTTTCCGACAACTCGTTTATTATTACAGAAGAGTTTGGTGATTCTCCTTTAAGAAAATATTCAGCTGCAGGAGAACTTATTTGGTCAATTCCCGAAGCAACATACGGTAAGATAGTTTTTACAAGTGAGGATGATTTTTACTACATTAAATATAACAATTATCCTTATGAAGATCTTTGTATAAAAAAATACAATAGTGACGGCATACCAATTACTGAAGAAGTCATCTTACAGTCTGCAAATCATTGGGAAATCGGAATCGATGCTAATGGCAGACTCATAATATTGTATAAGGATTTTCAAGCTCCCGATATTGTTAAACTGCAGATTCTTAACTCGGATAACACCTTTGAGTACGAACAGGGTGTTACTGTTGGAAATCCCCCTCTGAAAATGTTGCCCTTCACAGATCTTTCTGCATTTTTCCTCTCTAACTCCATATTACTTATCACTGGGTCGAATAATCCGATTTGCTTTGACTCAAATCTGAACCAAATCACTTTCAATTATCAGGGTGCTAGCCTTCAACAAAGACTTATAACAGAATCGGGCACTAATTATTACGCTGTTAGTATTTATAATCAACAGTGGGGAACTAACTATCCTTCATATTTTTTGGCAAATGAAAATGATTTTACTCTCTTCCAACTCGCCTCAGATTTTAGAATGTATAAACTGGATTCAGAGGGGAATAATGTTTTATTGCCTACAGGAAAAAAAATACTGGGAAATATTGTAAATTCTGCTTTCTCCTCTAAAAATATTTATGAAACACCCTTGCATAACTATATTTGCGTTTATACAGATAGTAGTAATTCCTTTAAAGGAGCAAACTTGAATAACACTGGTGATGTAAATTTTTACTATGACTCAATGAATCAATACTTTCAATTTGAAAACAAGCAAGACTGTATTTGGGCCTTTTATCTTGACCCTGAAGAATCCTATTTACCATTTGCACATAGATTATTCAATGAAAATACTTTTGATGTAAATGCCCTTTCTATAACCTATGATGGTGGTTTATATGGAGTTTATGAAAATGTTGTAATAACTATGGGACAAAATATTGCTAATCCGGCATCATATTATTACTTAAACAGTATTACTGATGATTTTATCATGAATCCGGCAATTCCCTATAATGGCATATTTGTTGCCCATGCACGTGGACTCCAAGAATATTGTAATTTTCAAATCCAAACAACACCTCAGAGAATGTTTCTAAGCTGGCTAAATAATGAAAACAATACTAATCAATTAAAAATTCAAATAATTAGAAAACCTGACTTATCCTTGGTATATCTCCCAAGTGGGCAGGTTATTGATCATGAACTATCTTTTACAAATTATCAGATTTTCGGCTTTGATAATGATAACATAAATATCCTCTATTTAGATGATACTAATGGTCAGAATGTTTTAAAACTCCAAAAATATGTAATGATTAACAATGATTTGATTAGTCAATTCTCTGAAGGTGGAATAATTATCGCAGATAGTGTTAATACTTATTCTGCTCAAGTATTTGGGAACTCTCTTTGTATTGCGAGTAATGTCGGTTCATCTTCAATAAATGCCTCTGTTAATCTTTGTAGATTTAGTAACGATACGAATTCTCTCAGTTCAAATTTCCACTTAGGTACTTTAGCTTATCAATTACCTAAGTTTTATCCAATAGATGACCAAACATCTTACTTAGTTTGGCAAAAAGGAAGTTCTCATCCTTTGGATGACTACAATACCTTCCTTGTTCAAAAGATAAATATCACCCAACTTCCCGTTAATGATCAGACAATATCTCCTTCTCTACCGCTTTCTTTGTCCCAGAATTACCCCAATCCGTTCAACCCGGAAACTACCATTTCTTTCTCACTACCAGTAGAAAGTAAAGTCAAACTGGAGATTTACAATATTAAAGGGCAAAAAGTCACCACTCTTCTTGATGAACAGCTTGGCACCGGTAAGCATAATATCACCTGGAAAGGTACAACCTCCAATCAGAAGCAAGTCTCCAGCGGAATCTATTTTTATAAACTGAGTACTCCGGACAAGTGCATCACCCGCAAAATGCTGCTGGTTAAATAGGGACTAGCGTCCAGCATATTTTACAGGTATCATACTGGAGATGCTTTTACACCCTTCTGTGATTCAATAAAATATGTTTCGTTCCGTAGAGACAGGGCATGCCCTGTCTCTACAATTATTCGCCCTGCCAACTGATCTTCCCCCCATCAGTGCCTACCTGCGTTTTCAGTGTTAATCTGCGTTCTATTAAGGGTCTCTCCCCCTCTTGCACTTTTCCCCTTGACCACAACACCCCTCTCCTGTTTTGACTGTACAAGATCTAATTATAGGAGATATTTATGAGCATTATAACATGTTTGATCATAGGGCTGTCTGTCGGAGTTTTAAGCGGAATACTTGGTTTGGGCGGTGGAATCTTTCTGATACCAGCTCTGGTATATTTTTTCAAAATGACCCAACAACAGGCACAAGGAACATCTTTGGCGATCATGATCCCGCCGGTGGGAATACTTGCAGCCATGACATATTATAAACAGGGTCATATTGACATTAAAATTGCTGCTCTTATTGCTCTGGGTTTTGTTCTGGGCGGTTATGTCGGTGCCAAACTGGGTGTCAACCTGCCCAATATCATGCTCAGAAAGATTTTCGGCGTAACCATGCTCCTGATCTCCCTGAAAATGATTTTCGGTAAGTAGAGACAGGGCATGCCCTGTCTCTATGTCCCTTTCTGCCCTGTCTCTACAACGATTCCCCCTTTCCCCTGCCCACTGCCGACTGCCTACTTATCTCAAATCCCTATCTGCAATTTTCCCAACAGCAGAATGCATCACCTGCATTCACTCCCTTCCCTTAATCAAAGGGAAGGGTCGGGGATGGGTTGTCGGACTGCTGCAACACACACCAGGAATAAATATCCTCCCCCTGGGATGACGTGGGAGTCAGCCCCTACAAATCTGTGTCAGCCTTTAATCCGTGTTATTGTGTGATTCAGAAGGATGTGTTTTGTACCGTAGAGACAGGGCATGCCCTGTCTCTACAACGATTCCCCTTTCTCCTCCCCCACTGCCAACTGACTACTGACTACTGCCAACTTCTCTATTCACTCCCTTCCCTTAATCAAAGGGAAGGGTCGGGGATGGGTTGTCGGACTGC
>CAYQPF010000214.1:0-6654 GCA_964419225.1 uncultured Candidatus Cloacimonadota bacterium
GTAGCATCTAATCCATTCCAGGTGAATGTAAATCCAACAAGTTTAACTTTTGCAGCTGAAGCCGGAGCCACGACAGAGCCACAATCCTATACATTAAGCGGAAATCAATTAACAGAGAACATTGTCATTACGGCACCTGCTATGTATGAGATATCAACCAGCAGTACAGGACCTTGGACTTCTACATTATCTCAATTACCTTCCTTCAATGGAAATATTTATGTACACTACAAACCAACATCTGCTGGATCTCATAATGGCAATATTAGTAATGTAGCTAATGGTATTACAACAAATGTAGCTCTAACAGGAACCGCCACTGCACCTGTAAGCAACATGAATATTCAAGTAGATCAGACTTTAACAACTAATTTTAATATAATTGGTACAAGTCCTACCGCAGCTCTTCCAACTTTATGGAAAGTAGATAAAAATACTACAGCCAGATTAGTAGGAACATATGCTGCTGCTGCATCAGCAACAGAGAGAATTGGTGGAAATGCAATGACCAGCACAGCCGGGAATGGCATTTATAATTTTGGTGCTGGTGAAGCTGCATCAGCTACTGATAGAGCTATTGGGTTTTTATCATCAAGCAGTTCTACGAAAAGTGGTAATATTTATACAGTACTTACCAACACCGGTTCTTCTACTATTAATGGTTTTGAAATATCTTACAATGTGGAAAAATATAGATCCGGAACAAATGCAGCAGGATATTCCATGCAGATGTACTACTCGGCAGATGGAATCGCCTGGACTTCTGCAGGTACAGATTTCTTAACTTCATGGCCTGCTGATGCTACAACCGATGGTTATCCTTCAGCTCCCGGAGACACAAAAGCAGTAGTAACAAAAAATCTTGTAGCTACAGTAAACGCAGCTTCATCTATATACTTGGCCTGGAATTATTCTGTAACATCAGGAACCACAACTTCTTTTTCTCAGGGATTAGCCATTGATGATTTAGTAATTACAGCTAAACAGCTTGCCATTACAGCTACCCCTACTTTTACTCCTCCACAGGGTACCTATTATACAAATCAGAGTGTAACAATCACCTGTACTACTCCCGGAGCAGTAATTTACTATACCACAAACGGAACAGATCCAACGACATCTTCATCTGTTTTCTCACCAACCACACCCATTTTAGTAAATTCAACTACAACTATAAAAGCACTTGCGACATCGACAGGTTTGAGTAATAGTCAAATAGCAACAGCAGTTTACACTTTACCAGTTAACGTAGCTAATATTGCAGAGTTAAGAACAAAAACTCCTGGTGACAATACTCCATATAAATTAACAGGAGAGGCGTATTTAACTCTAAAAACTATTACAAGAAATAGCAAATACATTTCTGATGCAACCGGTGCTGTATTAATTGATGATAATTCTGGTATTATCACAACAAATTATAATCTTGGAGATGGAATTACAGGATTAACCGGTACAATAGCATTATATACCGGGATGCTTCAATTTACCCCTTTAAGAGATCCTGGTGTGGCTACTTCAACCGGAAATGTTGTTGTTCCTGAAACAATTACATTATCTCAATTAGATAGCAGTTATCAAGGTAAATTGGTAAAAGTAAATGATTTAACTATTACTTCAACTACACCAACTACTTTTGTTGCTGCTACAAATTACAATATAAGTGACCCTACTTCTTCAAGTACATCGAAAATAATCAGAACTCAATATGCTGATCTTGACTATATTGGTACAAATGTACCTACAGAGGCAAAGAGTTATGTAGGTGTAGTATTACAATATAACACAACCCTTCAGATTGTACCACGTAGTTTGGCTGAGATAACTTCTTCACAACTACCTGCACCTGTAATCAGCATAGCGGTTACTGGTGGAAATGTAACCATAACATGGCCAGCCATCTCTGGTGCTACAACATATCATATTTACGCTGCTGATATCCCCAATCCTACTTCCTGGGGTACACCAGTAACAAGCATTTCAGCAATTCCTAATCCAACCCAAACTTGGTCAGCTACTGCTAATAATGCTAAAAAATTCTACATGGTAACAGCTGAATAAATTCGTTAAGGGGCAGGTTTAAATCTGCCCCTTTTCTTTATTATGAAATATTACATACTACTGTTTTTGTTTCTCTTTGCATTTTTTACACTTGATGCCAGAGAGTATTCAGCTGACAATTATACTATTGATGTACAAATTTTAGATAAGGGTATTCTCAACATCTCGGAAAATATCGAATTCTACTTTGTTAAAGGTAAATTTAAAACATATATTAGAAATCTTCCCAACAATTATTTAGACAGTATTAAGGTTGCAGGGATATTGCTGGATGGACAGAGAATAACAGCTAAAGATGATCCCAAGTTATTAAAAATCAAATTCAATAGTGAGATTAAGATTGATCTTTCACATATTGCGACTAATTCCAGGCACACTATTGCTATCAATTATATTATTTATGGAGCAATAAAGCAGACCGAAGATGCCGACATTTTGAAGTGGGATTTCCTTCCCACTAATCATGATTATACTATAAAAAATTGCAATATATCTCTGCATTATCCTGATAAAACACACTATTTGAGATCATTTGAGAGTAAAGGTTCGCATGGTAAAATTGCCACAACTAATGAAGGCTTAAACATTAACCTGAAGGATATTCCCAAAAATGGATCCTTTCTCCTCGAACTTAACTTTACTCAAGGCAGTCTGGTCAATGCTCCTCCCCTATGGCAAATAATTTACAACGAGAAGCACAGATTCTCATTTGCTATGGTTATTTTCTCTTTATTGATTCTTATAGCCGGCTTAGTTTTAATTTCTTTTTTAGCATACAAGAATGCCAATACCTGGAAAAAAGTACTACAACAACACTCCATCAGCGAACCGCCTGATAGTTTATTTACACCGGAAGTTCTCTTTCTTTTCCATCCCAAGAATATTAAATTGCTTTTTCTATCTTTTATCTATGATTTACATGATAAAAATATCATAATTTTAAAGAACAAAATAAACAAAAATCCCAAGAAAACTGATTATTTACTCCAATTTAATTTATCACAATACAAACCGGAAAATCATGAAAAAAGCTTTCTCAAGTTATTTTACGAACATTCAAAAGACAATCAAATTCTGATTTCTGAGTTTTACTTAATATTCTGGAAACACTGGAAATTGTGTTATAAAGATGTTCTGGAAAGTATGATTAAGGCCAAACTAATCGATAGTAAAAAAAATACTGTTTTTCATTGGGTCATGACTTTTGCCTCATTTTTAGCAGTAGTCAGTCTTGTATCGCTTGTCCTATTTTCTTTAGATCTCAACAATTATACTGTTTGGTCATATTCTATCAGTTTTAGTCTTGCTTTGATTAGTTCTTTACTTTTCCTATTTAGCTACTCTCTTAATATTTATACATATAAGGGAATTCAGGCAAAAGTAAATTGGTCTCACTATAGTAATTACTTAAAAAAGATGACTTGTAGTTCGTTAAAGGATTTTACGAACATGGCAAAAAAGCGGGAGTTAACAATAACATCCTCACTTGGTCTTATGGAAAAGAGTACGGGTATTTTCAAATGTATTCCTTCCTCGATTCAGTTTGGTGATTTTACCAAACTTGATATAGAGTGGGAACTAAAGTCTAAAGAGAAATAAACATTAGAGACACATTTTCGAGATTATCTCACGCGGAGACACGAAGCCACGTAGAGAGATAGAGAAAAAGAGAAGTTAGATGTAGAGAATCGATGAACGAATACCAGTATATCCAGTTTAAGTAAGTGGTATTGGACAGAAGGCAGAGGATAAGAGAGTAGCTTCTGAAATATTAATAAAGTGTTTTTGAAGTTGGCTAAATGATTGTGATTTCAATAAAAAGATATTTTTCAATAAAAAGCTTGACTGTAAATAATATTTAAGACTTATTTGTCAGATTGAAAATAATAGTGGGGAGATTATGTTTAAGAAGGGGATTTGGTTTTTATTACTTCTGGTTCTAATCCATATACAATTATATAGTCAACCTGAAACACAGATAACAGAAATCAGAGTAGCCGGAGGTGGAGATTATCCGCCGTACAATTTCCTCAACGAGAACGGTGAAATGCAAGGGATCGTAATTGATTACTGGCGAGAGGGGGAAAAAGAAACAGGAAGAAAAGTAATTTTTATAAATTCAACATGGGAAGAAGTTCAAAAAATGGTTCTTGATGGCAGAGCTGATGTCCTGGAAACTATTTTTTATACGAAAGAAAGAAGCCAAAAATATGATTTTACAAATCCCTATGATGTTATAGATGTTTGTGCCTTTTTCGGGAATGACATAAACGGGATTTCCAAACTGGGTAGTCTGCAGGGATATTCTGTAGGTGTTATGAAGGGTGACGCATCCATAGAAATGTTAAAAAAGGCAAATATTTATAATTTAGAATTATTTGACGACTACAGAGACATTATTTTAGCCCTTGTTAATGGTAAAATCAAAGTTTTTATTATGGATAAGCCATCAGCACTTTATTATATTTACAAATTGAATATTGAATCTAAAATCAAAGTCTCCCCCGCTTTCACGTCAGAAAATGTACACCGTGCAGTTAAAAAGGGTAATCAGCAATTAGTGACGATAATAGATAATGGTTTCAATAAAATTCCTATAGAAAACTATGAAAAGATAAAAAAGAAGTGGATGGGTGAAACTGTACAACAGAGTAAGTTTATGAAGTACTTAGTCATTATTAGTCTGGCCATTGCATTTCTTTTAATAATTTTGTTTATTACAAACCAAGCTTTAAAACGCAGGATTAATATCCGAACAAAAGAATTACAGAACACCTTGGAAGAACTTAAGTTACTGCATGAGAGATACACTTTAGTCGAAACAGTTGCCAGTAATACAATTTGGGATTGGGATCTTCAGACCAACATTATTTACATATCACCAGTACAGAGAAAATTACTGGGAATACCTGAAAATGAAGATTATACACGTGATGCCTGGATTGAAAAAATACATCCTCAGGACAGAGACAGAGTAGTGAAATTTTTGGATGATTATATTCAGGGTAAAGTCGATAATTACTATAACGAGTATAGGTTGCTACAGAGTTCAAACAATCAATATATTTGGGTGCTTTCTAAAGGAGGTGCTTTAGCCAAAAATGGAAAACCATACCGGATGTTGGGCTCATATACAGATATATCAGAATTTAAACGAATTCAGCAAACTGTATTAGAGAACGAAAACTTGTTTAAATCAATATTTGATTATGCAAATGAAGGAATGAGTATTCTGAATTTGGAGGGAATAATTGAGTTTGAGAACAATCAAGCATTGATAATCAAAGGTTGTCATCATCTTCAGGAAACTTCGGGGCAAAGTATCTTTACCTATATTGCTCCCGAGAGTATTGACAAAGCACTTAAAGCCAGAGAGTATGTTCTCTTACATGGCAAAATTGAGAATCAACAATATACTGTGATTCGCAAGAATAAAACAACTATTCCAATTGAACTAAGTATCTCTCTCATTCGAGATGCTGAAAACAATCCCCAAAAACTCTTTTGTATTTACCGGGATATCAGTGAGCGTTTACAAATGCGAAAGTCTCTGATCGAAGAGAAAGAACGTTTAAAGGTAACACTTCAATCAATAGGAGACGGAGTTATTACCACAGATATTCAGGGCAGAATTACTCTGATGAACAAGATAGCGGAAGATTTGACCGGTTGGACTCACGAGAAAGCAGAGAATCTGATGATGGAAGAAGTCTTTCAGATATTTGACAATAAGACGCGAAGAAAATCAGAAAATCCGGTAGAAAAGGCATTACAAACTGGTAATATAGTAGGACTTAGTGCAAATACAGTACTTCGTTCCAAAAATGGTACTGAATTTATAATTGCGGATAGTGCTGCACCTATTAAGGATCAGGATGGTTTTGTGATCGGAGTTGTATTAGTTTTCCGTGATATTACCAAGCAGTTGAAAATTGAAGTAGAAATGATTAAAAATCAGAAATTGGAATCAATTGGTTTACTAGCCGGCGGAATAGCTCATGATTTCAACAATATTCTTACCAGTTTATTAGGGAACATAAGTGTGGCAAATCTCTATATTCCCAGAGATTCCAAAGCAGCCAAGCTCCTTAATGAAGCACTAAATGCCTGTCAGAAAGCTACAATCCTGACAAATCAGTTATTAACTTTTGCTAAAGGCGGGCTTCCTATTAAGAAAACAGGAAATGTTAATGATATTATCAGAGATACCGTTTCCTTTACTTTACATGGTGCAAATGTTGGATACACTCTTGATCTTGACGAGAACATTCCAACTGTGGATTTTGACGAAGGACAATTCGCCCAAGTTATTAACAACGTTGTACAAAATGCCAAAGAGGCAATGTCTGATGGGGGAGTACTCTTCATTAAGTCTGAAAAAATTGCTAAATCATCTCTTGAGAGATTCAATGCCGAGGCAGATAATTATATTAAGCTAAGTTTTATTGACAGAGGAAAGGGAATAGATTCCAAGAACATAGACAGGGTCTTTGATCCCTACTTTTCAACGAAGAAAGTTGGGAGTGGTTTAGGTCTTTCAACTTGTTATTCTATTATCACAAAACATAGTGGGTTTATTGAATTAGAGTCAGA
>CAYQPF010000215.1:0-5290 GCA_964419225.1 uncultured Candidatus Cloacimonadota bacterium
ATCAATCGATTAAACATTTGAAATATTTATACATATTTTGTTTTGATGTTACAAAGCAATAAACTGATGCCTATAGAACTTTACACATGAGCAAGCTATCTGACTGTTATTGCAAAAGTCTTATAGTGAAAAAACTCAGCGTTTTTAGTGGAAGTGATTATATGTCGTTTGTGAATATGTTATTAAAATATCGCTGTTATTTTACAATTACTTTTTTGATTTTTTATTCTCTTGCAAGGTCTTTATTTATAGAGGAGCCAGTTTATATTTGGACTACTTCTCTTGTTATAATCTTTATTATAAGCAAGATCTTCGAAATTAGGCACAAAGAAAATAATAAAAATAAAATAGAGTCTGATGACTATGATATAAATGGAACTGGGACCTTCAAAGTTGAGAATATATCTAAATTTGTAAAGGGGATATCTTATTATCTTTTAGCATTTCAGTATATATTGGAGAGCTCCCTTATTTCCGATAAGTGTTCAATGAATGTTACTTCTGGCTATATTGTTACATCCATATGTTTTATGGAAGGAGTTGATTCAATCTCTGATTACAGACCAGAAATAACTAAACAGAAAATTGATAATGCATATCATTTATTTAATAATGTTTATGACTTTTTTAAGGCAAATATTATACTGTTCTTTATAATTCTTTGTTTAGTTATTTACTACATTGTAATTTTTTTTGTATTAGTTTTTACGGTAAAAATTTGACATTAGGGCCATCCAGTGAGTCCAAGAAGTATCATGTTAGTCAAATTTTCCATTGTGATCCCCCACGCCGTCTGCAGCATACAAGACGCCTGAGAAACAGGAACTTCTGATCCTTATGATAAGGCTCTCTATGTGCAGTAACTGGTAAATCTTACATATCAAAGGGAAAAAGGCTTCTAAATATTTCAAATATTTAATGAGAAAATTCAATATTATTGACGTTGCATATATAGATTGTTTATTTACATCTCCACTGGATATCCTTCTACACCTAAAGACTGCTAGCTTTTCAAGGTTATTGGAAGGCATGTAGGCTTCGCCATGCTAGAGAATCCTGATCCGGTTGTTTGTAGGTTCAGACCTGTACCCGATAAATCGAAAACACAGGGAGAGAAAATTCTCTGTGTCCTTTAATCTTATTCTCCCACTTTCTCATATATTTCACCCACATTTCTTCCATCTATATAAATAAAAATCAATATAAGTATACTTATACATAAGAATTGTTCACCCAATCGCCCAAAATTTGAGAAAATGATATAAAAAATAAAAAATTTGAAAGATCTTGAAAAATACTTTTTATATTTTTTTATCCTTCAAATTGGGGAGAATGGGTGAATTTCTTATTTTCGATATCAATTGACATTGTGCCCGGAGGATTTGTGGGTGAAACTTGGGCGATTGAATGCGGATTAGTGTAAGGCTTATACTTCCTTCAAATACACAAAACCACTATCGAACACTTCCCAGGGATTAACATTTTCTGTATTGATTTTAAGCCTTGTAACCCTCCTACTTGTAGATCCTGTATTGACTACATTTTCAGATCCTGTGTCAGGATTACATCGTGTTTCCTGTTCATATTTACTTTCAGTAGATTCAATTTTATCCAATCCGTTGTACTTTTCTATAAGACCACTTTCTGCTCTATCTTTTCTGCCATTAACTATCCGCTGAACTGTTTTATACGGTATCTCAGTGCCATTAACAATCTCGTCATATGTACAGCCAATTGCACTCTGATGAGTAATTATATAACGAATTATCTTCCGCTCATTTTCATTCAAATGTGTAATTACGCTTTCAGCTTTAGCTTCAAAGAGTCGTTTAGCTCGATCAAAATCTTCAAGGTCTGCTATAAGACACCCATCTTCATCAACCGATCTTTGCTGGTACTTAAAGATTGCATAACCTTTGATAATATCCAGCAGCAGTGGAAATACTCGCCGATCATTAATCATCTTTAACTCAATTAGATCAGCAAACGGGATCTTAACCCTGAACAATTGTTCTTTTATGTGGGTGTAAATCCTGCGACATATCAAGACTTGCACGTTAACTTCGATACTGGATTTTCCAATTTTAGCATTCTTCTTTTGAAGCTCAAAAACATTCTGATCCTGCTCTGTGCTTGTATCTGAATCAAACAATAGTTGTCGATTCAACATCTGAGTTGTTACATGTGATTCCACGCTGGTAAAATACCAGTTGATCCTTGGCGGAATTAATAATTGTAATCTGCCTTGCTCCTTTACAGTATTGTAGACGGTATACTCCTGGTAATTTGTAGTACATCGTTTGAATATTTCTTCTAATGCTGGATCTGGATCTTTATCGTCGAAGAATAAATCCATACCAGGTCTGAGGTCCATGTAATACAAGGCCTTCGAGGACACATTTGTAACACGTTTGTATCTGGCAGGAACTAAATGTAAGTGTTTTTTCACAGCATTCGATTTCCCTGTACCGGATTTCCCATTAATTGATATTTGAATTCCGTCAGTATTTGAGCATGATTGACCTGCGATGCTAATGCAGATTCCTTCCTGCGTATTTTTATCACCTACATGCATTTTCTCAACTGTTGTGAGAATATAATCAATTGGGTCCCCAATTGCCAATACCCACAGAGCTTCTGCTTCAACTTGATCTAATATTTCCTTTGAAAACCCACGTTCATCAAGATCAACGTCTTCATTAATATCTTGATTAACGTCTTGCTTTCCTTCTGACTTAGTTTGTTTCGCAGGCTCATTATCTTTCAAGACTAATACTTCATAAACCAGATTTAGGAGGTATGAATCTTCATCCCATTTTGCTCTCTTAAGTGTTGATTTATTAAGGATTTCCAGTATCCATTCCTGATTTTGAGTATAAAGTATTAAACATTTAATTAGAGCCTTTTCTGCATCCTTTGGAGTAGAATATTCCTTATTGTTGCATTTGCCACTGAAAAGATTTTTGAAGTTTTTATTATTTCGGGTTGCATATTCTATTATTTCTTCAATTGAATTAAACTCTTCACTTTTTTGCATATCGGGATCAGGATATTTGTCTGTCAATATATTTTTACTTTCAAGTTCTTCGGAACCTACAGGTTCATAAACTACGTTTTCAGCCTCATTTGACATTATATCCCCCCTCTATTCCGAATAGCTGTCATGATAGTTCTTTGACAATAATCGTCCCTTTCCCACTTTTTGTCCCATAACTTAGATTCATGAATGATCTCTTCTATTATTCTATAATCAGAAGTATGGAACGCAATTATACCTGCTAATGCCATATCAGCATCAGATTCAGATCCATATCCCGAAATATCGCCATTAAAAAGCCGGACAAATTTATCGCCAAAACCATTCGGAGCACTCATGCAATACTCTATTACCTGACCTTTGGTCGGACGGAGACCTTTTAATGGATTATTGGGATCATTTGTTAACGATTTTGGGATCTCAAACCTCTTGAAGTCATTAACAGATGCTTTCCTTTTAGCAGATACTTCCATTTTTTCAGGGAACCACTTGTCATATAATTCATCAATAATTTCTTGGGCTTCATTAATCTCAAGTGGTGTTCCAGGTAAATGATTACCTGTGACTGTCATGTAATGTAGATCAGAATACATCTCACGACCAGTACCATCAGTTTGCTCTTTCCTTCTCCCTGCTTTCTTCATTTTTCCTATAACGAACACATGAACACCGGTTCCACTAGGTGAGAATTCAGTATAGGAATTAAATTTCTTAATTTCTTCCAAAGCCTGTTGATTCCATTCTTCCGTAATTGGATTATAAACCTTGTCGAAATCAATACAAGTGAAAGGATCACTTTCTGTTATTGCATAACCTATGCCAGAATAATCAGGGTTATTCGTAAATGTACGATATGCAATTTCGAAACTGCTTTGATTTTCAGCTAAATTCCAGCTTTCCATACGATTTCGAATGGTGAAGGGATATTTCTTCAATTTCCCATCAACTAATGCTAATTTAAAGAGCAGCCATTGGTCACTACTTTTTAATTCCAATGGAATGGATTCTGGCTTAATAGCTGTCCTCATTTTCACATCGATACTGTTGCTGATAAAAGTATCAGTTTCGTTTTTTATATCTTTATTCATACTTTTCACCTGGAATAAATGATCGCTCACAACCATAGTTTACACTAAAGGTGTAAGATTGCATCTCCAGAATAGACTTTTAACGTAAGCTCAAAAGGGTTCAAAAAATAGCCTAGCTATGACTTCTATAGGACAGTGATAGCTAGGCTATAATTTAATACCCGAGTAGCAGCTCCGCTATGATGTGAACGATCTATTTTTTACTTTGTTTATTTATTTACAATCCTGAAAACTAGATATCCTCGTTTCCAGTATAGAGAACATTGAAATGGCCAAAATTCTTTGAACGCTGCATTTCTCTAGAAGATCAAAATCAGAGAATTTCGTCATCAAAGTCAGACAAGTTGTTAGAAGCTCTGTATTTTGTAATAGCTTCTTCGATTATTTTTTCCTCGGCTATCATCTGATCTACATTTTGGTTTCCATAAAACATTATGTCAGCAAGACTTACTCTTACTCCGTTATGATATTCGATAATATCCTCATACATTGTCCTCATTATGTACTGCGCACAATCGATGCATAAAGTTCCTGTAAGTGCACTTATTTCTGGGTAAATGTCTATCCAATTATTTACAATCTTTTGGCAGATCTCACAGTGTGTGATTATATTTGGTTTTTCATCTGATTCCCCGTGCTCAGCTTCGTATTCAGCTTCTTCTCGCAATCTTCGCTTTTCAGAGATGTAGTATTGATCCCCCATATCTGGATAAAATTCAGGAAAACGTTCTTCTATCCAGTACATTGAGTTATATGCGTCTTCTGGATTTCCGTGATGCATTATATCAAGAAGACTTATACGCCCTCCGTTATTGTACTTAAGAATATTTTCAGAAATTATCCTCGCCATATTTTGCGCACAATTTATACACATGTCTCCAACTTTATAAACGCCAATCCATTTTTCCATATATTCCTGACATATTGGACAGTGTCTAACATGACATGAAATTTCATGTTTTTCGTCAGTATTCTTTATAATTTTCATTTGTATTTCTCCTTATTTTGAGTATTTCTTGATTTTAAGGTTTTATTTCATTTTATATTCTTTATATGGGATGGATAAACCCTGAATGTCGCTTTTTTAGCGCATAAGCTATCATAATATCAAATGTCGCTTTTTTAGCGCATAAGCTATCATAATATCAAATGTCGCTTTTTTAGC
>CAYQPF010000215.1:5390-6649 GCA_964419225.1 uncultured Candidatus Cloacimonadota bacterium
GCATAAGCTATCATAATATCAAATGATATGCTTAAAATTTGGAATTCGGGTTTAATCCATCCTGCTTTTCTCAGGCCTGAGCTAAACAATAGCTAAAAAAAAGACAAACTATATAAAAGTTACACTACGTCCCCCCAGATACACTCTAATTTAGGCATGATAATATATATAAATTGCGATTCGTAGCTATTTTCGATGATTTCATACCTTGACTTCAAAGTATGGGATAATACACACGACCCCATAATGTAAAATGACCTCTATTATATATGCCTTCTGATATCGTTTAATCACCAATAAGGCGTTTACAAAAGAGCATCTACACCTACAAATCTTGTAGTTTTATTTGCTAAAATGCAAAGTTTTCTCTACTTTTGTTAGTAATCACGTAAAAAAATCGAGTGTTTAATCTCAAGCATAAAATCAGGTAGCTGCGCCGCTTCAATCATTTACGGAGCCTTTGTAAAAAGCTTATTTACATTCAATATTGAAAAAAAGTTAAGTTTGAATTTTCTTTTTTCTTCAGAAATACAATATTTTGATTCAAAAATGTTTAAGTTAGGGCAAAACTTACCGAGTTTCCCTTATGAAATATTGCATTCATATGATCAATGGCTATACATCATAAACTCTAGAGAAATTATGAGTTTCGTTCTAAAAAATAATCAAATGTTGGGTTATAGAGAGAGTTCACCTATATATTTACTATGCTGATCTGCAGCCTGCTGTACTTTATTGAGGTAATGTGTGCTTCCACCAGTAGTATTCCTTGAATAAGTCAGCTACGTTTTCGGTAGCTCTTTCCAAAATGTACATTAACTGCCCAGCAATTCCGCAATCTTCGCTTCAACCAGTTTGCCGACTTGAAATCATAAGACAGGTTAATCTTCGGATGCTTTTGTTATCAATCTCAAATTTAGTATCATCTGGCTTAGCTGGTTTGTAATTTTTTGAGTCTGTATGCAAGCTTTTCAAGTATAAGAGGGTAAGATAGATCTGTCTTCACAGTATTAATATTTCATATGGTTTTTGCCTTCATCTAAATTTAACTAAAAAATATCAAGTTTATAAACATCCTGTATGTTTTATAAAATATTTCAAATTCTATGATTTAGCCTGACTTTAAGCTTTATAAAAATTCCCACAGCCATACATATTTAAAATTTTATATATTTGAGATGTATTACCTAAAATTTAAATACACTCCATGATATAATTCCCTCTGTTTTTTTAGGGGCACCTGACGGGGATACTGCACT
>CAYQPF010000216.1:0-6635 GCA_964419225.1 uncultured Candidatus Cloacimonadota bacterium
ATTTTGAGGAAAAGTATCAAACAGAGCTATATAATTATGAAAATGATTCAAAATCTATAATGCTTGAAGACAGCCTAAGAAGTATATTAACAAGAAAACCCGTTTTGCTATTGATGGTGCATCAGCTGTAAATTACTCATTTGATAATAACGACTTCTCTTCAAAAAGATTTAATAGATTTGGTATTTGGTCAACCTTAAGTTGGACACCAGCATCATGGGGGACTGGAAAGACAAATAATTGTACTGTTTATTTAGTGGGACGTTATATGAAAGATCGTAATCTTGTTGGAATTAATAACAATTATATGAAACAAAAGTATTCAGATTTTGGGGGAAAATTGGAGTTGGCCTTGGATGGTTTAACTATATCTTATGAATTTGTAAAAAGAATGGGAGTTCCCCATAAAAAAGAAAGCTTAAATCGTTCTTCTACATTATTTAAATATAAATTGAATGATAACTTATATTTAACAAGTGCTTTGGGAAAGAATTTTGGAGATGTAAATAATCTAATTGCTCAAATCGGTGTTAATTGGGGCTTTAAAACTGGTAATGAAAATGTATTACTGTAGAAAAAGAATCGAAAGAGTAGATCTCTAAGAAAAAAACAAAAATTAAGTAGAAAAGCAGAAAAAAAGTGAGTTTAACGATTTAAAAGAAAGAGTAAAAGTGAGAGAATTGGAAACCGAGGCACATATTCATATACGAGCAATAAATCAAGTAAGGGGCTAAAGGGATGCTAAAGAGCATTGTATGGGATGGAATTTAGGAAATTTAGCAAAAACAGAAGAGATTTTTATGAAAATTTATGAGATTTTCGTGAATGTTTTGCAGTATTTGGCAATATGTTATATAAGAAAAATGGTTAGTAGTATGATAAAAAGATTTTTTGCACTATCCATTAATGAATTCGATCGATTTTAATTAATCATTATGACAATTCCTTAAAAAAACACAATTGTTGGGAAACACCTCATAAAACACATAGAATATTTTCCTGCAGAACTATCCAATCTTATTGGATGAGTGGCTTATTTGGAATATACTCAATTGGAAAAAATAGATAAAAATGAGTCTCTTTAAAATCAAATTAAATACAGACAGGCAAGAAATAGCACTATCTGAATTAGAAATGCACAAAGCTTCATAGAGAAAGTCTCAAGTAAGAAGGCTGATTTTCCACAACTTAAAAAGATGCTTGAATATATATGTAAGAGTGATGCTGTTTATATGGAGAGCATCTCTCAGTTAGTTAGAAGTACCAGAGATCTTTTTCTCTAGTTCAACAACAGGAGGATAAATATTTATAACTAATTTCTTTTGAAGAGTATTGGCAAGAAGGGCAGATTTTTTGATTTAAGGAAACTAAAAGTGAAATTCTCTGTTTTTATTTACTCTAAGCATGGTAATTGGAGCATCAGTTCATCCAGGACTTAGAAGAGTTCAAATGATATAAATTCCTTGAAACCAGCACAGTAAATTTAAACACTAAGTGATTTAAATGAATTGAATTTATATAGCCAATAAAATAAATCTTGACATAATTAATGGACTTTAGATAATTTTCCAAAATAGTCTAAAAGGAGTATGTTATGTATCATTCAAATGAAAAAAGAACAAATTATGAATTACCAATTTTTTTATTTTGTTTAACTGGATGCAAACATTGTGATATTTCCTTTATAAAATTACAGAAAGTTTTCCAAGACAATCAAATCCAATTATTTAACAACTCCGTGGATTTTGAAATCATAAGAGATAAAGACAAGTTTTTAAGTTTTTTCGAATCTCTCAGATATAAATTTGTAATACAATTAGATGATTATGAAATTGATCAAGATTTAGTTAATATAGTAAATATAAGTAATCTGATATATGTTTTAAGAAAGCATTCAAACCAATCAAACGATAAATTAGCACATGAACAAATTGAAACAGAAGAAGTCGGCTTAATAGAATATTTTTCCCAAGAATTAAGTAATATAAACATTAAAGTAAAATTCTACTATATTTCGACTTCTGATATACCGAAAGTTGCAAATTCAGAAGTATGGTATGATGAAATTGAAAATTCTACACAAATTAAATTAGAAAACTACTTAAAAAAACAGTCAAAGCAAGGAAAAATAATCTTTTGGGGGAAAAAATACAAATCTGACACGATTGGTGTACATCCTACTCCTGTTTACTTGAGTACTGATATAAAAGCAATACTAACAGCTTTTGTTCTAAGTGTAGTTTATGAAATATATGATTTCTTATCGAATAATCATTCTAAAGAAAATTGGGCTGATAAGACTTTACACAGTATAGATTATGGAATTTCGCTAATTGATTGTAACGGTTACATTATTTGGGCAAATAAACGCAGAAAAATATTTCATAAAAATAACATAATTGGAAAAAGATGCATTGATGAAGTTAATTGTAATCTTACTAATGATCCTCTTTTTCAGCACTGCATTGACAATAGAGATTGTTTAAATAAAAATGAAACAATAAGAATTGATGATGTTAAAATTAGAGATTATAAAGGAAGGGAATACTATGTCAGTGTTGTGAATTCTGCATATATAGATAATAGGTTAAGTAGTCATATAAGACAAAATCACCTTTGTCTTGTTAAAGTTGTTAGAAAAACTTATGATAAAAGCATAATAGATCAGCAGCGGGCAGAACTAACAACAGCCAATACATATTCTTCATTTTTGCGACAATTAAATACAACATTCAGTGCACTATCCTTTAGAAATGTACAATATTTTGAAGCAGGAATAGATATAACCGAGAGTAGCAAGTTTACAACCGATTTCAATTTCCTAACTAGAAAATCTGATCTTGGTGAAAAAGATCAATATATTAAAAATGTTATTAATTTCCAAGAATTATGTACCTTCGAGGAGCACTATCCAAAGTTTTATACAAACGTCATAGTTTTGGAGTCTACAATATTTACGAGAGATTGTTTTGGCATTAACTTAGGATGCAGGGGAATACTTATTCCTTTGTTTTTCCAAGGGAAGCAAATTGGTGTGATAGTTGTTGACAATGGGGACAATTTAAAAAATGAGGAAATTGATAGATTGTTGCCTGAAGTAATTGCAAGTTATACATCATTTTCTAACTTCCTTTCAGCTGTTATATTCGGGATTCAAGAAAGAGAGGTTTCAAACAGGTTATCAAAAATTGGTAAAATATGTAATACAACAATAGGGGCAAAAAATATTATTAACAACCTGTTAAGGTCTGTTTGTAAAGATTTGAACTGTACAGCAGCCTCAATTTTTCAATATTGCCCTTCAAAACACACAAAACAAATTACAAGAAAGGAATTGTCATACTCAAAGGACATATCCATTCAAAAGTATAATCACATGAGTGAAGAGTATAATTTGCGAGAAAACATAACAGGTTTCTTTATTGACAGGTGTTTGAATGAATTTGCTAGTAAGCCAGATGCTGAGTTACCTTTACTAAATTTAGTGAATTTATCAAAAACAAAAGAAAAGGTAACTATAAGTAATATATGGGATAATTTACAACAAAATGAGGAAATAAGTATCAATTTGACTTATCTTAAATCAGAACTTGACTTTTGTATAAAAAATGAGTTAGTATGTAGCGACAATACAGATATTCAGCTTTTATTCTGTCCACTAGTGTGCGATAATGCTGTGATAGGTTGTATTAGATTCCTTAATTACGGTAGAATACCTTTTTCGAAAATGGATATTCAGGTTATTAGTGCAGTTAGTAGCCACATTTCTATAATAATTAACGATGCCTGGAAATCTAACGAACACGATCAAACAATTTATGCTATTGCATCTACCTTAAATCAAAACTATAGTTTTGACAAGTTAATATCTGTTATTTGCTCTAATATTTTACTTAGAATAAATTGTGAATCAATTGTGCTTCATAAGATTGATGAAACAAATAATCAATTAGATCCATATTTTTATATATCAAATAGTGAGAAAACTCATATAGAAGCTAATTTATTACCTCAGATAAATTTTAACAGCTCAACTTTTAACCTTTTAGCGGATAAAATATTGAATGATATTTCGAAAGATGATGTTATTCACCATGTTACACATGGCGAATTTGACTCAGAGGCAATTTTTGGTACACTTTCTCAATCTACTAGACAGCAGTCATACCCTGATTGTGATTTTAAAGAAAAAAATATTATTATTTTTGTATTTAAACAGGGACCAATAAAAATAGGATCTTTCATGGCTTTTTTGAGAGCTGAAACGAAAATATCAGAAGAAGATGAAAGGTTTTTTAGAATTCTTCTGAGTTTTCTTAGAATTGCAATGATAAACACGCATGAACTTGATGTAAAGCAAGCTAGTCTAAGAATTTCGACTCATGAATTTGATAGTTTGACTTCAAGTTTGCGGTATCTTACGTCTAATATTAATAGTAATATTGAAGACTATAATAAAAATAGATACAAATTAGAAAGTTTAAAAATTTATGATCAGAATAATAAAAAAGTCAATATATTTGAGCAATTGGAAAAATATGGATATAAAAATTTTCTTTTTGTAGATGAGTCTTTTTCAACTGAATTAGAACAAATTGCTGAATTTGCTGAAGTTTTAAAGCTTCATGCAAATAGAACTTTTGAGGAAGACTTGAATACTTTAGAAAAAATTAGAATAAAGGATACTATGAAAAAGGTCATCAGGCTTTTAACAGCTTTTTCAAGTGAAAAGGTTACTCATATTAGATTGAATTGCGATGATAAGTTGAACATCAAATTTTATAATACATACAGCAAAATCTTAGAGCTTTGCCTTTATAACGTTCTTGAAAATGCAGTAAAATACTCGTTTAATGAATCAACAGTAATTTTCGAAGCTGCTATTGATTCATTGTTTGAAAATATCATTTTTACGGTTTCGAATACAGGTGTTCCAATCGAGCCAGAACAACGAGAACTTGTTTTCATAAGTGGTTGGCGAAGTCCAAATGTTCAAAATCTTGCAATAGGTAGAGGATTAGGGTGTAGTACAGTGAGAAATTTGTTAAGAAAATATTACAAAGGTAATGTTTCCTTGACACAATTAGCTAATCCAACTATTTTTGAAATAAAAATTCCCTTAAATAGATTAGAGGTGGAAAATGAAAAGCAGATATAATATACTTTTTATAGATGATGAAAAGAAAAAAATGCAATACCTTATAAAAGAATTGGAACGTTCTAACAAGTTTAAGGTTGACCTTTGCACTCAGATTTTAAATCTCGAAAGTATGCTGAAAGCTTTTACCTATGATTTAGCAATCTTGGATATTATGATGGAACCAATATTGACGGAGGAACTTTATTATTCTAAAATTGAGTATAACTGCCATAATGCTGGTTTAGAATTAGGAATTCCCATTTTGAATAGGTATAATCTACCCTTTATTATTTTTACGAATACATCTAAAGATAGGCTATCTGACAAACATTTTATTTTGATCAGCAACATGGAGTATCTTATTAAAAAGGATTTCGATGGTCCTTCTTTCAAAGAATATTTACTAAACATCCTAACTAAATAATTTCAGCAGGTTTTGCTAAGGAGTTAAAATGAATTCAAGAAGCGTAAATAATAAAGAATTTTTGCCTCTTAAAGAAGGGTTCATATGCATGATAGATGTACTTGGTTATAAGAATCTGGAATTTGAGAAAGTTAGAGATTTGTGGGAAAACATCAGTGAAAGATTAAATATGACAAAAACCGAGCTAGCGAAAGCTAACATAAAGCTGGATACAGTATTTTTATCTGATACAATCATTCTTTTTTTTTCACTAGACGTAGTTTCCAAAGATGTCAATTATTCCTCATTAGATACAGATTATTTACTTATCCTACTTTCCCTTGTTTTTTTTGTGTCTTCAGTACTGTTAGTAACAGGGCTGAAGTGCGGAATACTTCTTCGAGGAGCACTTAGCTATGGCGAGTTTGTTGTTGATAACAAATTAAATCTCTTTCATGGTAAGGGTATGTTAGAAGCACACAAATGGTATGAGAGTACCGAATGGTCTGGAATAATAGTTTCACCTTCACTTGAGTTCCTAATTGATTCGCTTGTTTCAGAAATTGAATCATCCCTTTTGACAAAATTTATTACCAAATATTCTAAAATTCCATTCAAAAATGGATTTGACAACTCAGCTAAATATGCCATTAAATGGATTGATACAGATGTTGTTAAAAACAAGAAAAATACGGTTCTTCCATTGAACAAATACTTGTCTTCAGCATCTAGACTTTTATTAAGCCCTGATGTTATGAATAAAATAAGAAATACAAATGAATTTATAGAATTTATAAATTTATCATGACACTTTATTTAGGTAATATGACATCAACTGAAACGCATATCATATAGAGAATTTTAAAAAACTATCTGATTTTTTATTGTACAGTAACATCAACGCTACCACCTTACTTTAATCCTCTCCATGACTAGGGAGAGGAAACTAACTGGTAGATAAATAACATTTTAGTGTTTCACAATATAGAAAAATATCATATGTGATCATTTGACATCTACTCAGAAATTGTTTTTGCACTGCTTCTGATGAATATTTCGGAGTGAGAGAGCATAGCGTCCGCACTAACAGAG
>CAYQPF010000217.1:0-6617 GCA_964419225.1 uncultured Candidatus Cloacimonadota bacterium
TTCCGGCAGGATCAACTCTTTTTGCACGTAATTGATTTACAAGTTGTATTGCCTTATTGAAATCTCCTGCTCTTGCTTCGCACTCTGCAACTGTTAGAAGCATTTCGGGTACTGTTATGCAGTAGTTTCTGGGTTTAAGATAAGCAGGAACATCAATTGGCTTATTATTCAGATAAAAATAGTTTTTAACATAAAAGTATTTCCATCTTGCATCATAAGCGCTGCCACCATCTGTTTCAAAATTTGCAATAAGCGACTTAGATGGTATTATATCAATAAGAGAGGATGCCGAAAATCCGGTCATTGTTGAACTTAAAAAATAATCTTCGGTCCATTGATTTATAAGGTCATAATTGAATTGTGTGTTTGGATATTTTACCTGAAAGTTAATTACTTTACCATCAATAGTTATAGATCCATTATCTACTCTTGTCGAGTATCCGATCTGATTGTAATCCATAATATTGGATACCCCGTATTTATAAAGTGCTGCCTGTGCGTATTTCTTAGAATTTGCATAATCATGTTTCATTAAGTAAAACCTGGCTGCCAATGCATTTGCCGATGCATTAGTTACTCTGTAATTAGAACCTTGTCCAAATTTTGCATTAAGTTCAACCGTAATTTTTAGAGCCTCTTTAATATCTTTTTCAATAAAATCATAAGTTTCTTTTAGAGAAGCTCTCTCTAGGGAGTAATCAAATCCGATCTTATCGGTTAATACCAAACCCGGTTCGCTGAGATTAGCCTGATTATATGGAAGTGTATAAATATTTAACAGTTCCATATATGAATAGGCCCTTCTGAAAGATGCTTTTGATTTAATATACTGCCGTTGCTCTTCAGTAGCACTAATATTATCAATATAATAGAATACCATATTGGATCTGAATATATTCTGATACCTGTACATCCACATATAATCCTTGTTTGTGCCACTGATCTCTCTTTCCCAGGTTCCTGCCTGAACGAAATAAATTGGGTAAGAACCTGGTAATCTTCTTTCAAGTTCAGCATTCAGTTCGATGTCACCACCTCCGAAAATATGGTACGGTGACACATTGTCAGAGCGCCAAATCCCAACCAGAATGGTCTCCATATCGGCAATCGTTGAAGGTACTATTGATGATGATTTTGTAGGTCTTTCACTCAGAAAATCATTGCAGGCATTCAGTATAAGAAGAAATGCCAAAAAGTATATATATAAAATTCTTTTCATATCTGCATTGTTAAAAATTTATTTTTGCTCCAAATGTGTATGATACCCCTGGTTTGTACGAACCCATTGGATAGAATGGATCCTGTCCATATTTATTGAATGCAATCACACCAACATTATTTAATTGCCCGTAAACAGAGATTCCACTCATATTTATTGCTGCAAGAACTCTCTTTGGAACATCATAAGTTAAATTTATCTCCTGAATACGAATATTTGCAGCTGATACAATAATGTTGCTCAGATAGTCTGCATAGCTGGCAATCTGACTAGGGTAAGTTCCGTTAGATGGAAGGGGAATAAATTCGTTAGGATCACAATTTTTAATTTCATCATAGTACTTGTTTATATTCCCGTTTCCTCTTGTCATTGTAGGATAGTTAAAACCTAATCTTTTGAATTTATGTCCAAAATAACCGGTTAAAATAAACGACAGATTAAAATCGCCATATTTAAATGAGTTGTTCATTCCGATAACCAGCGGTGCCACATATGTGCCGCTTCCAATAAGATAATTATATGAATCAAACGAGGTGTTGCTTGAGGTCATTGCCCGGGGATTTTTTCCATCTTTATCTACAATAACAGGTTGCATAATACCTCCTATACTTTGAATACCTCCGTATTTAAAAGCCCAGTATGTGTTTGCATCATATCCTTCGGCATATTGCCATCCTGATCCGGGTCCATAAATACGATTAGCAAGTGTAGATTTACTTTTGAAAAGTTTGGTTATCCTATTTTTGTTATAAGCAACATTTAAGGTTCCATTCCAACTAAAAACACCTTTACGAAGATTACTTCCTACTGTTAACTCAAAACCTTTATTGTACATGGAAATCGCATTAATGTTCTGGTAGTCCGATCCATAAACGTTAGCAATAGAGACGGTTGAAATAAGGTCACGGCCCTGTTTGTTGTAGTAGTCTATTTTACCGGAAATTTTGTTGTTGAGTATAGAGAAATCGATCCCAAAATTTAGTGCTCCGGTCTTTTCCCAACTTAAATAAGGGTTACCATAGTTTGAAATAGTTCCGTATCCGGTACCATAATTCTGATTTTGACCCCAAACTGAAATAAGTGGTGTTACAGATGTAGATTTATCGACATTACCATTGAATCCATAGGTAGCTCTCAGTGCGAGTCGGTTAACAAAATCGACATCATTCATGAAGGACTCTTTACCCATATTCCATGACAATCCTACACTCCAGAAGGGTGAATACCTTATAGTTGGGTCAGATGATATAAGGTTTGAGGCATCTGTTCTGACACTCCCCGATAGAGTATATTTATCATTGTATGTATAAGAGGCGTTTCCGTAAACAGAGAAATATTTATCTACTGAATATGTTCTCGAAGGTGAAGGATAACTAATACTTGTAGAACTACCAAACATATTATATATAGGGTTCGAAGGAGAAGTTATTCCATTTATAGGCGATGTAACACTTAACAATTCACTATTAAATCCGTACATCAAAGGGTATGAAACTGTTTGATATAACCTTTCGCTTACCTCTGTACCTGCAATAATTGATACGGAGTGTTTGTTATAAAAAGTACGATCGTAATTGATCTGATTTCTAAAGTTCCATGCATCAAGCTTATTATATGCTTCAGATATTGCTTTTCCTCTTGCGTAGTTCTGTTTAACTGCTGTAGTTGGACTTCCATTCCACTGACTGTTGTAGTTTACATTAAATCTTACCTGATATGTATCTTCGGAATAGAGCTTTTTATAACTGTCGTTCATTATTTCATACTGGAATTTTGACTCATATGTCAATCCTTTGATTACTTTAAACTTTAATCCGGCCTGAACTCTTCCATAGCTTGAAATAGTTGAAATGTCACGACCCCTCAT
The DNA here is from genome assembly GCA_964419225.1 of uncultured Candidatus Cloacimonadota bacterium. Classification (GTDB taxonomy): domain Bacteria; phylum Cloacimonadota; class Cloacimonadia; order Cloacimonadales; family CAYQPF01; genus CAYQPF01. The sequence goes on from CAYQPF010000217.1 coordinate 3,087, forward strand.
CTCCTGAAGTGGATTATATGTCCAGTCATTGTAAGGGAATTTGACACCTTTTTGAGTGATATAACGGTCAATTATAGGGAGATATAGATCCTTCTGTACGCTTAAATATTTACCATCGGCATCAAGGAGCATATCATATGGAGACATCAGTGCAATTTCGGCGAGAGTAAGTCCATTGTTATTGCTTTTATTATACTGGTACATCGAACCTACACTAAGTTCCAGCCATTTAAAAAGATCAATTTTAGTCCTGTAGTTAAAAGTATATCTCTGTCTGTCATTCCCTTTGAAGTCATCAAGATTTTTGTCATACATTATGGTGAGAATGTTTGTAAGTTTTTCGGTTCCACCAGAAATTGACAGGTTATATTGTTGTGTTACAGGTGAGTTTAAAAGATATTTCTTTATCTGATCCCTGTTGTCCAGTGATGATAATCTTTGTAATTCTGTATTCAGGTTTCCGTTAAATATTCCAAGACGATTCTCGTTCATCGCAACAACAGCCTGAGAGTACATCCTTGCATAGCTGTAATAGAGAGAGCTTGAGTAGTTGTTTCCAATCGGAGAACCAAGTTTGAAAAAATTTGATTCAAATCCCATCTTTTCATACTCAATAGTCTCAGCACTTGATGCAAGAGGAATGGCATAGTCCAGATCCATCTTCCCGGAAAACTTAACAAAGGCGTTTAACTCAATATTTACCTTACTTTGTTTACTCTTTTGAGGATTTTTAGTTGTTACAACGATAACACCATTTGCCGATCTCGCTCCCCAGATAGAGGCAGCAGATGCATCTTTAAGTACTGTAATTGAGGCGATATCGTTTGGATTGATAGAAGAAATTGATCCCTCAATAGAAAATCCATCAACAATTATAAGTGGATTTGAGTTTGCCCCCAGAGATGTTTGTCCCCTGATAATAAACCCCTCTTCCCTTCCTCTGTATGCCTTGTTCACTATCTGTATACCTGACACGTTCCCTATTATGCTCTGTTCCAATGATGTAGATGGTTTATTAAGCAGTTCTATCCCCACTGTACTGAAGGAGCCCGGTGCCCTCTCTTTAGAGATGGTCTGATAACCAGTAACAACCACATCTTTTAGATCAATAACGTCTGGTTTTAACAGAATGTTGACTGAGTTACTTTTTCCTACAGGAAGTACATAGTCAGCCATTCCCATAAAAGCAAAAAGAATCTGATCTCCCTCCTTTGCCTCAATATTATATGAACCGTCTATTCCGGAAATAGTAACTTTTCCGTTAGCCTTGTTCTGTATTGTTACACCAGGAACTGGCTCATTCAAATCATCCCTTACAATACCCTTCAGGAGGAATGAACCTGGACTTTTACTCCCTTCCTTAAGCCCGCTGACAAGTGCTATTTGCTTGCCAATAACATTCCAGGTAACTTTTGTCCCCGAAAAAATCTGCTTTAGAAGAGGTTCTATACCTTCATCTTTTTTTGTGTAATTGATAGAGATTTTATTCTCGACCTCTTTAAGTAAATCGGAATATACAAATGTGTACCCACTTTGCCGGGTAATCTCTTTAAGAATACTTTTTATTGGAGCATCCTTAAAATTAATGTTAATGTTTTGTGCATTAACCGATAGAGTTGTCACAAAACATATCAGAATTAATGGCAAAAGCCTCTGATAAAGTTTTTTTCTGATTAAATTCATAATTATGTTCTTTGGTTATACAATAGTTAAAGAACACCAAAAAACATTATCCCTAATATTTTTTTCTAAGAATAACTTTTCTATTCTGAACCTCATACTTTATCAGAGAGGTCAGTTGGATCAAATCCATGATCTGTACTATTGATTCGGAATTAAATGTAGCAGTGATTTTGTAATTCATAATTTCCTTATCTTTAACTATGAACTCAACACCATGCCATCTCTCCAGCGTTTTTATAAACTCAGAAACAGGAGTGGCATCAAATATTATTTTTCCCTCTTTCCATGCAGAGTCATCCGAAGGTGTCTCTTTTACAACTTTAGAAACATTCATGCCAGCAGACTCAGTATTAATTATAACCGTTTGATTCTGCGTTATTTTTGTGCTTAAAATTTTATTGTCTTGTTCACGGAGCAGGTTAATTTCACCACTGAAAAGAGTTGCTTGGGCACTGTTATCATTATCATACGCTTTAATGTTAAATTCCGTTCCCAGAACTTCAATGGAAAATCCTTTTGTTGTCCGGACAACCATAGGCCGCTGCGGATTTTTCACAACGTTGAAATATGCTTCTCCGGAAATAGTGACATTTCTTACTAATGAGTCAAAAGTGTCTGGATATTCAATCCATGTATCAGAATTTAACCAAACCTGAGAGCTGTCTGGAAGTAATAAACGAGCTTTGACACCCTTGGGAGTATAGAGTATCTTTGAGGGTTTTACATTTTTATATTTAAGTGCTTTTACATAAACATCTGTTAACAGCCGTTCAATATTATGCTCCTTTCTTAAGAAACTTAGTGCGTAAATACCTGGAACAATTGCCAGAAGAATTATTGATGCTGCTCTCCAGAAATATTTTTTATTTATTTTGAAATATTTGGTATTATCCGTTTTTATATTTTCTGATTGTTTTTTTCTAATGATTGACAACATATTGTCAACCTCCTCCTGAGTAGCCTCCTCCTGTGGTAAATTCTGCGATATGTGCAAATTTTTGAGTCTGGCAATATATAACTCATTTGCCTTATCTTTTGAGGCCCATTCCAGCACATCGTTTCTTTCATTTGCTGTAAGTTCGCCTTTGATATATTTTATCAGAATACTTTTTTTCATATTAACTCAATTACTAAAAAGAACAAAATTTAAATAAAGAAAACCTAAGTAAACGTAATCCTTGAATATTTTCCTTAAAACCTTAAATGCACATGACAATCTATACTCTACAGTTTTTTCGGAAATATTTTGTAACCCCGCAATCTCTTTATTTTTTAAATTCTTAAACCGGCTAAAGATAAATGTTTCCCTGACTTTCTGAGGCATTTTCTCAATAGCCGTCTGAACCATACTTTCTAAATCAGAATAATATAGATTTGTTGAGCTAACATCCGATAAGGCTGTGATGGAGATATCATAGTCTGTAACCATACTTTTTGTGTATTTTTCATGATACTTCTCCCTTCTAAGCAAATTAAGGCATCTGTATTTCGTCAGAACAAACAGGAAAGGTAAAATTTCGCCATTTTCATCCAGAACTTCCATTTGTCCCCATAAAGCAAGGAAAACATCTTGCGCTATGTTTTCAGCTTTTTCTTGGTCATTCATGTATCTATGTGCAAAGAATAACACCTTTTTGAAGTGTTTTCTATATATCTCTTCAAAAAGTTTCTCGTTTGGCAGTTGTTTAGTCTTGCTCCAGTTTAATACCATATACAATACTAATATAGAACATAAAGGTAAGAATTCCCTAAAATTAATTACAGAATCAATGTAATAAAATAAAAAGAGCCAGACGATGTCTGACTCTTTGATTTTTACCTGTGGAGAATAAGGGAGTCGAACCCTTG
>CAYQPF010000218.1:0-4482 GCA_964419225.1 uncultured Candidatus Cloacimonadota bacterium
TAACCACCCCGTCAGCAAGCTGCCACCCCTCCGAGATGGAGGGGAATTTAGGACGGGAAAGCATAAGTCAACGGCATTGCCCCACTGCCCACTGTTAAAGATCCATCCTCAGTAAATCCTTATATTCGTAGGCTTGATAGGCTTTGTCGGGGATATAATAACCGGATTCTTCGATCTGTTTGATCCGGAACTGAATTTTAGTAATGAAATCAGAATAAAGTTTATCCTTGTCCTTGGTCTTATATGATGTGACAATCTCACCGTACTTATTAAAGAAACGCAGGAAGTATGAATTTACATCGTAATTAGTCAATTGCTCTTCTTCCAGGATAAAGTAGAATAATTCATAGAGGACAAGCTGGTCAAAATCACTTTCTCCGGTTTTGAAATCAAGGATGACGGCTTTTTCCAATCCCGCCGAGACGAGGAGGACATCAGCCACACCTTTAATAAAGATTTCCAACAAGTCTGTATGAAAGAGTCGTTGTGGTTCAGAGATCTTCTTCTCAATTTCAATAGACCATTTAACATCCGGAGGAATTTTCCGGTTGAGATCCGGAAAAGACTGGACGATCTCTGCTGCTAATTGAGGCAGAAGAAAGTACTCCAGATAGATCAGACCATACTTTTCCGGCACAAAATACTCCAGATTACTCTGCTGAAATTCTGTTTTTATGATCTTATTTACCAAAACTTCATCAATATCAGAATAAACAAGGGTTTTCTGTTTCAACCCCTTCCAGAGAAACTCCATGATATTATGGACGAGAATACCCAGTTTTTTAGCAGGAATGGTTCGACTTATATCGAAAGGAACTTTTTCGATCCCGGCAATATTCTTGAGGAAATAAGCAAAGGGATTCTTGAGCAAAAGTTTGAGTACATAAGGAGTCAGGATTATTTTTCCTTCCGGGAAATCCTGAGTAATTACAGACGGGATATATTTAAACAATCTGTCTTTACCGGGCAATACAGCGGTATTATCCAGATCAGAGCCTTTTGTTTTATGGCCGGAAAGATTAAAATTGGCATCGACTCTGTTCTCGAAAGTAAGCGTAGGTATTTGGGAAAGCAGAATTTGTTCAACAATAGAACTGCGTTCAATATTATTCTCGAGATCCCGGCAGTATAATATTATAACATTTCGGGAATTGAGGATCAAGCGATAGAAATAGTATAATTCCCGGTTATGAATATCGGCAAAGGTCTTAAGACCAAGTACCTTACGCTGGGCTTCATTAAAGAGGAATTGCGGCTTGGCAGTTGCAGGGATTTGGCCCTCATTCACATTGTTCAGATAAACAAATTCATACGAGTTATTGCGGGTATCGATGAGTTTAGCCATATTGATCCAGGCTTTTTCGGAATCCTGATAGGAATAGGCAACGGTTTGTCCCTTGAGCAATTCCCGGAATAATCTGAGTAAGCTGTGAGACAAAGGCTGTGAAGGATTGAGAAACTTCTGCCAGTTTTCCGTTACAGCAAAATTCTCATACAAACTGAAAGTAAAAATAACTTCCTGGTACTTGTTTTCAGTTGGTATAATCAATTCAGCAATTTCTGCCTGAAAGAACACCTGATACTTGAAAAAGGAAGAACCTGACAGAAAATCCTTGAAAGCTGAAAATGAAGAAATACCGTTAAACTGATCTAAAAAAGCAGAAATACCTGAAATGTATTTTTCTAATGCCCAAGCTTTTAAATAAGTGGTTTGGGTGGTATCCAGAAATTTATATTCTTCATTCAGGAATTTATATATGTCTTTTTTAACATCTTCCTGAGTAATTGTTTCCCCTGAAAAACCTGCGAAATAACTGAAGCACACGGAATCCTGAACAGTATCAAGAATCAATTTGAGCGGGAAAAGATATAGCTCTTTTTTTCTTGCGGTTTGCTCACTCAATAAAGAAACAGTAAACAGAAACTGATAGATTTTACTCTCCAGCATTTTAAACTTACCTTCACACCGAAAAACTGAAGGGGCAAAAGAATCTTCCAACACTCTGCGTTCACTGTTGAAATCAAGATAACAGGAGTAGGCGGGCGTTTGAGTCTGGATATATTCATTGAGCAAAGCAATTTGATTGTATTCACTATTAGCTGCAATGATCTTAATAGATTCATTTCTATAACACTGGCGATTAGTCTGCCACAAATCGGAAAACTTCAAGTTAGTGAGACTAAGATCGTCCTTATTCAATAACTTTTCCGGTAATTGAAAATAAAGGTGTACAGGCAATTCTTCTGATATGGTTTGAATGAGCTGCTTTTCCAGACCACTGAAGTAAGTTTGATTCACCAGAATTATCTTCTGATATTTCCTCACAGTGTCAATATTCATATTGTCAGGATGTAGGAGAAAAATCTTATCCTGAAAACTCTTTCCTTGTAAAAAAGACAAATAGTTTTGTTTAATTTTTAATAATTCTTCGTAATAATCCATCTGCCATTCATAGAATTCAAAATACCCTTCAACAAAGGCTTTTTGAACGCTGTCCTCTTTGACTTGCTCCTGTGCAAAATCATCCCAGAGTTGGAAAAAGTTATTGGCAAAGTCAATGGAGGAGAAATAATCTGTAATTTTATATTTTTCTTTAACATCCTTGGAAAGAGAAGCATAAAATGCCAAATATCTTAAATCGCCTGTGAGAATTGGGAAAGTCGAGGTAAAGCAACTGTTCATTAAATCTTCCCAGGTAATAAAATCTGTTTTAGCCAGAGGATAATGTTTACGGAATTTAGCTAAGGCCTGATTTCTGTTTGTATTAGTGGGAAAGATCAATAGAGAATTCGAATCAGCTTCCTGAAGAATCTGCTCCTGAATATTATCCAGGAAAGAGATAAAATGATAATATTTCATGGTTATTTAAGAGAAAATGTAGCCGAAACAGTAACAGAAATATCTTTGGTTTTGGTTCTGGTACTATAAATACCATAATCACTGACTTCATTTGAGTAAGGTTCTTTAATCTGAAAGACTCCTGTTCTGGCTGAAATCAGTTTGCCGATCCTGCCGTTATTCGCTTTGGCAATTTCATTAGCTCTCGCAAAAGCATCCTTCGTTGCATCTCCAATCAACTCCTTTTTGATCTCCGGCAGTTTGGAAAAAATGTATTCCAATTGAGATGATTCAATGATCACACCCTCTTTGATCAATTCTTCATTATTCAAAGCAGCTTTCTCGATAATATCCAAATTTTTGGAGACAATAAAGATATTTTGTGTAATCATATATCCGGAAGGATTACCAAACTGATCATATCTCTGCATAGTATTGACCGGATTCACAGTGAGTTCCTTGAGATCAATTCCCAGTTTTTGACAATAACCTGTGATCTTCTGCAAATCAGTTCGCAATTTAAGATAATTCTTCCCAAGATTCGTGTTATCTGAAGAAACAGATAAATTGATTTGCCATTTAACTATATCCGACTGGTAGGTTTTTGTGGAGAATCCCACCACTTTTATGCTGGCTGGCTGGTAATTAGCAAAATAAAAATAATTCCCAAAAATTATTGCAGAGATAATAATACTAAGAGAAATCAACCATTCTTTTTTCATTCATCCTCCAAAACCTGGTTGAGTATAACAGACAATTTGGTTATCGAATAGGGTTTGGCAATAAAATATTTTACTTCTTTTTCCAAGAGCTTACTGACTTTTTCATCGGTCTTCAGCCCGGAAGAAAGCAGGATCTTTGCCTCTGGATTTATCTCTTTCAGTTCAAAATAAACATCATAGCCGGATTTTCTGGGCATAACCATATCCAGAATGACAGCTTTGATCTCAGTATAACGGTTCAGATAGATCTCTATTCCCTCAGTTCCGTCCATAGCCTTCAGAACCTTATAGCCAAGTTCTTCCAACATACGGCTGGTTGTGGCTCTTACAAGAGGATCATCATCAATGATCAAAATTGTCCCGGAACCTTTCCTAACGGGTATTTTAATTTCTTCCCTTTCAATAATTCTTTCGGATATATATTCAGGCAGGAAGATGGAAAAGACAGACCCTGCGTCTAATTTAGAGACAACTTCAATAAAGCCGTTGTGTTGTTCCAAAATTGAATAAGTCATGGCTAAGCCTAAACCTGTGCCCTGATCCTTTTCTTTGGTAGTAAAGAAAGGATCAAAGATTTTCTTCATATTGATCTTAGGGATCCCGACTCCTGTATCACTGATCGTCAGCTTCCAATAGGTTATATTTTGAGCTTCATTATGGGCATCCATAAAGCGTTTATCGGGGAAATACTTCTCCAAATTTATAGACAGCAACCCGCCATATCTTTCACCCTGCGGTCGCATAATTGTCATCGAATGATAAGCATTGATCACCAGGTTCAAGACTATCTGCTCGATCTGGGTCGGGTCAGCAAAAACCTTGGCACTGTCTTCTGCGTATTTGGGATCAATATCAATACTCTTGTCGAGGGTATTACGACAGATCTTGAGGACATGTTTGATACAGTAATTCAGATCAACA
>CAYQPF010000218.1:4492-6588 GCA_964419225.1 uncultured Candidatus Cloacimonadota bacterium
GGAGCGAAAGCTAATTCCTGTTTTTTGGAGAGGGTTAATAACTGAGCAACCATATCTGCAGCTCTTTGAGAGGCATCTTCCATAACTTTTAGCGAAGATCTAAGGTTATTCACATCGTAATTACCTTCATCCAAATCATATTCCATGATGGAAATAGTGCCAACAATTCCGTTCAACACATTATTAAAGTCATGTGCTATACCACCGGCAAGTGTGCCCATTGTTTCCATTTTCTGTGCCTGGCGGAGCTGTTCTTCTTTTCTTTCCAACTCTGTTACATCATCGATCCGGATCACAACACCTTCCATTGTATCATAAATCAGGGGGAAAAAATATATGTCAAAAAATTTGTTCTCGGCAAACTTCTTTTCTTTATGCAGATCGACAGTCTTTTTATCAATAAAAATCTGCTGAATGATGTTTTTGTAAGCCTTGAATTCAGGTAAGATCAGCCATATAGAATTGTTGATCGCATTTTTCGTTGGAATTCCAAAGAGCTTTTCAGCCTCCTGATTCCAAATATTTATATACCCATCCTTATCAATCGCAATTATTATAGACGGCATTGATTCTATTATATGCTTGATTAATGATAAAGTTCGTTTAAGCTTGATGGTCATCTCATTAAAATTGATACTCAACTGCCCAATTTCATCATTAGTTTTAACATCCAACTGCCCGTCAAGAGTTGTCCCGCTATTGCTCCTGACATATTTTACAAGTTTTGAGATCGGACGCTTGATCAGAAAGATAATAAAAAGGGTTACCAACAAAACAATAATAAGAAGACTGCAAATTGCGACGAAAGCAAAAAATATCTGATCATTATTGATTTTGTCATCAATGCTTTTAATGGAGAATCTGATTTTTACATATCCGAGTTTTCGTTTATTCGCATCGGTTATGTCTCTTGTAAATTCTTTTATAAGTGCTTTATCAAGTACGACAGTTTGCTTACCGGCTGTGGTAATAAGGGTACCCGTAGAGTCATAAACTTCTGCAGATATCACTTCAGGCATAGTCATCAGTACTTTTGTATTGCCTTCCAGACTGAAGAAATCCATACGCTGCAGAGCCAGACAATTTATATTGGAATAAATTCTGGCAATGGACTCTCCTCTTTGTTCCAAATCATAGAGGAAAATCTTACTACGGTAATTAAACACTATTACGCTGGAAACAGCAAAAAATATTGTTAAAGTAAGCATAATAGCAATATTCAGTTTAGTGGCCAGACTGACAAATTTTTGGTGGTATGATAGTTTTTTTAGATTAAACAACAGACCCTCTACATGCGGGAAGAAACTTTTATTGTTCCGTCAATAATAGCTTTTCTGGCTGATTCGATCCGATCATGTACAGTCTTGGGGATAGAATCATAAGTATATTTCATTTGGGTTATCCCTACACCATTTTCTTTCAATCCTAGTGAATAAGGCTTATTCTGCAAACTGTTTTTAGTCATTTTATCAACGACAAACAACATCCCTACCGGGATATTTTTGACCATGCTGGTAAGAATAGTTCCTTCTGCCAGATAATCCTGATCGGAATCTACTCCTATGGTTTTTTTATTGTATTTCTTTGCAGCATTGATCACACCCATTCCGGATCCACTCGCAACCGGGAAAATTATATCAACCCCGTCCTGAAAATACATTCTGTCAGCAATTCTCTCTGCAATATCAGGACTGGCAAAAGGATTTACATCCTTGCTATAGGAAGTTATCCAATCTTTTTTAAACGTAATACCGGGTTTCACACTTTTCGCACCTTGTTCAAAGCCGACCATAAAATCATTGATCACGGCGATATCCATGGCTCCAATCAAGCCAAGCTTGTTTGTCTTGGTCATTGAAGCACAGAGTACTCCGATCAAATAAGAACCTTCATTTTGTTTGAAGGTAATAGAAGAAACATTTTTATAATAATTCTTAGCAAAATCATCGATAATCACAAATTTAATTGCAGGATACTTTCTGGCCAGAGAATCTACAGGATTTACCATATGATACCCACCACCTGCGAAAATCAGATTACAACCATCTTTGATGAGTTGTTCCAGTAAAAAACTATCATCACTTACTTTTTCAGGG
>CAYQPF010000219.1:0-6555 GCA_964419225.1 uncultured Candidatus Cloacimonadota bacterium
TTCTTCACGATCTTCGACCCAGTTTGCAAACCTCTACTGCACAATCCGGGTTTAATAGAAGACTTTTTTATACATTGGTCTTCGATTATAGAATGTTGAAATGTGATCCAAGGCAAAAAAGCAGAATAAATTCTTGACAATAAAATGGATATGATTAAATTTTTCTTTCCAAGAATCATAGGCTTTAGTTGGAGGGGAGATGGGAAAAATTGGCTTTCATTTTATTATAGTTTTGCTTATGTTTTTGTTTTGTTTAGATTTGCATAGCAAGGAACTTAAAATAGTTACCTTACAGTATCCCCCTTATGAATATGAAGAATATGGAAAAATTGAGGGAATAGCAGTAGATTTGATAAAAGAGGCTTTTAAAAGGATGGATCAGCCGATTGAAATCAAGTTATACCCTTTTGCCAGAGCGATTAAAATGGTTGAAAAGGGTGAAGCTGATGCTATCTTTACACTATTCAAGACCCAGGAAAGAGAAAGCTTTGTTGATTATTCCAATGAGGTGTTAATTACCCAAAAAACTTATTTGTATGTTCTGAAGGATTCTCCAATAACTTATGATGGTGATTTAGGCAAGCTGAACAACTATACCTTTGGAAAGGTTTTAAAGGTGACATATGGTCAGACCTTTGAGGAAGCAGTAAAAGCAAAGAAAATAACCAAGTTCAAGGAATCAATTTCAGGTGAAGCGAATATGGATTTATTGTTGAACAAAAAGATAGATATACTTGTTAGTCACAAAGAGGGAGTTCAGAGCATTTTGAAGAAGAAGTTTAAAACTGAGTATGTGAAAGAATTAGAGCCTGATTTAGATATGATATCAAGTTATATGGCCTTTTCCAAGAAGAGTAATTTAGAGCAATTACGGGATAAATTTGATAAGACGCTCCGCAAAATGAAGGAAGATGGCAGTTATCAGAGGATAGTTAAGGGTCACAGATAATCAGTGGGCAGTGGGCAGTGAAGAAGGGAGAGAATTTTTGAAACAATGAGGTTAACATTTGAAATAGGAGTTGTTGACAATTTTTGGAGAGAGAATAGGGGTTAGTTGTTTGTAGGGGGAAACGGAACCTGATACAGCTGTTCAGATAATAATATATATTTTTAGGAAAAACTAATCTTTTTAGATAATCATACGATAAATAACTATAATATTATGTAAAGGAGTTGATCTTGAAAAGATATCTAATAATATTATCATTGCTTTTAAGCAGTATTTTGTATGGACAATCGGGAGATTGGATAACCTACAATGTTTTGAACACGGCATTTCCATCTAATGCCTATCGGGCAATAGTGGTGGACAGTTCAGGGAATAAGTGGGTTGGGACAGAATATAAAGGTGTTTATAAGTATGATGGAACGAACTGGCATATATATAATCGGGAAAACTCTTTACTGCCTTCGGATGTAATCAACAGTCTGGTGAGTGATTCGAGTCGGAGTATTTGGATCGGGACCAATGGTGGGGGATTAGCCAAGCTTGACACCTTGGGACATTGGCAGATTTACAACATGAATAATTCGAGTCTTCCCAATAATGATATAACCGTAATGCGGATTGATGCAAACGGCAATAAATGGATAGGCACAAAGAATGGCGGTTTGGCAGTATTACATCCCAACAATACCTGGAATGTTTATAATGAGGAAAATTCTCTCTTACCAGGGAATTCTATTACAGCTATACAATTTGAGAAGAAAGATTCTTTGACAACTTTGATCTGGGTTGGAACAGACAATGGATTGCTGAAGATTGATGGAAGCCAGTGGACGGTATATAATACATCTAACTCCAATTTGACAGGCGGGAACACAATAGTCTGTCTGTTGATAGACAAGAACAAGACGAAATGGTTCGGGTTATATAACAGGGAAACGAATATAGGTGGAGGATTGACTCGGCTGGACAGTTTAGGAGTATGGACACTATTTACGAAAGAGAATTCCGGATTACCATCCAATTCAGTATATAGCCTAGCTTTGGAGAGAGAGTCCTCAGCAGAGGTTTTATGGATAGGGACATCACTTGGTTTGGCCAAATTAAACGGGACAGCCTGGACTGTATATACAAAGGTAAATACTAACGGAGGATTGGCTTCTGATATAGTATTATCTTTGGGTGTAGAGGATAATATTAAGTGGATTGGAACCAACAACAATATTATAAAATTTACAGGAGTGGTTTGGTCAGATCTCAGTTTGTCCAATTCAGGAATTCCATCTAACACAATTAATCAGATCTATATAGAGAAGAAATCGTCTTCCAAAAATTACTGGTTTTGTACAGGTATGGGGTTGTCCAAGTTTGATGGTAGAGAGTGGACCGTTTTGAATACTACGAATTCTGCTTTGCCCTCGAACAATGTCAGAACTTTGACGATAGATACAAATGGGGACAAGTGGATAGGGTTGGGGCAATATTACTATGAGTTTGGTGGTTTGGTTCAGATTGATTCCACAAATGCTTACACTGTATATAATACGACTAATTCCCAATTGCCTTATAATGAAGTTACCTCGATTGTGATAGACAAGTTTCATAACAAATGGGTAGGGACTAAAGGCGGAGGATTGGCAATAATTGATCAGACTTATATTTGGACAATTTTTAATGACGGTAATTCACTACTTCCATCAAATGAAATCAATTGTTTGAATATTGATAAATTTAATAACAAATGGGTAGGTACCAAGTTTGGATTGGTAAAAATAGATAGTTTAAATGTGTGGCATTTGTATAATACCTTTAATTCAGGATTAATGTCGAATGATATCAGGGCAATCTGTATTGATGGCAAGAACACTAAATGGATAGGTACTGCGAGTGGATTGTATAAGTTTGACGGAGTAAATTGGTCAGCATATAATACATCCAATTCAGGGTTGCCATCCAATGAGATAAATTCGATCAGTTATGATATTTATAATATTAAATGGGTAGGGACTGCCTTGGGTTTAGTGAAGACGGATGGATTGAACTGGTCGATTTTCAATATGTCCAATTCGGAGATAAGCGGGAATTTGGTCAATTATGTGACCATAGATTTTGCAGTTGAGAATAATATAGCTCAATCTTATAAGTTTGTTGGGACTCAGACCGGAGGAGTTTCGGTTTATAAGGGTGGAAATTCAATTTATCCCAGAGGGATTTATTTGTCGGTTTTACCGAGTCCGGTATATAATACATTTCTAAATTTTGCGATAAATATTAATTCAATTTTTGTAGATAGTTTATCCTTCAAGATTAATCAAGTGAGGGTAGCACTTTCAGAAATTGCTAATAATGGTTGGTTTGCCCACTATCAGGCACCCGAGTCAGGAGACTTTACACTTGCAGTGAAAGCTTTTTTTGAAGGCAAGGATTCAACTCTGGTTAAGAATATTAGTATAGCACTGTTAGACAGTAAAAACTTCCGTTATGAAAATGGTGAGATCGTAATAGAAAAATCAGGTACAGTTAATACAGAGCCTATGTGTATTTATTATGACAAATCACCGGAAGTTGCAGAACCAGAGGCTGGGGCATTTCAAGTGGGATTTGCAGGACAGAATTTGCCGGAACCAGTGAAAATATCATTTAAAACAAACCATTATACCGGGATTGAACAGTTTAACGGGGATAGATGGGTTAGTGTGCCTGTGGAGAATATTGAAGACAAGTTGGTTTGGACAACGTCATTTATGGGATTATTCCGTCCCACTAAAAATAGTGTTGCTGGATTTTCTGAGTTAAAGGGGAATTATCCTAACCCATTTAATCCTGAAACGACAATATTATTTAGCTTGAATAGGCTAGATTTAAACTCTCCGGTTTTGATGAGAATCTATAATGTCAAAGGTCAGAAAGTTTGTGATTTAAATATTCCGAAGCCGGTTGCAGGAGAGAATGCAGTTGTTTGGAACGGGGAAAATAATCAAAATCAGATGGTGTCATCGGGTTTATATTTTTGTAGATTGGTGACAAAGTCCGGAATCAGTCAGAAGAAAATGGTTTTAATCAAATGACCGACAACATGGAGCATATTTTGCGGAAATGGAGTAGAGGATAATGAAACTAATACCATCCTCCAGTCATTTGAGACTAACTTTAAATGAGGTAATTATGAAAGAATTAAAAATAGCCTTAATCATGATTATATTGATAGTTATAGTAATAATAACCGGGTGTTCCAAAGATAAGGGTACAACTGCTCCTGATATCAGCACATATACTGATACACAGCTATATACGGAGGGGTGGAGTCGTTATACAGCAGGCAATTATACTGGTGCAATCACATATTTTAATGTTCTTTTGAGCAGAGAGAATAAGCATGCGGAAGCTTTACATGGGATAGCCTGGTGTCAGTTAAGACTGTTTTATTTTAATAATAGCAAACAGAATTTCATTAATGCCTTAACTGCTGATAGTTTATATCCGGTGTTAACAGCAGATACCTTATGGAGTGATATATATGCAGGTGTTACGTTTATAAATGATCTGCAAGGCAATTATGATGAATGTTTAACAGCAGCAGGGCAAGTTAATGAGGACTGGTATTTCAGGCATGATGAGCAGTATGATTTTAGAGACATTATTTTAATAAAAGCATCAAGTTATTATGCTAAAGGACAGTTTACTTCAAGTCTGGCAGAAGTACGGAAAATTGAACCTGCCTATACTACTGATGTTTCATTTGTAGATGGCAGGATAGCATTGGCCAGGAAAATTGAGGAATTGAAACTAGCCTATAATTAATTTTTATTTATCAATTATTAATTATTAATGAGTGAAGAATAAAACACATCTTGTATATTTCCTGACCCCAATTATATTTCATTATACAAACCTCTACTGCACAATCCGGGTTAAACCCAACTTATGCAGTAGCTAAACAGCGTCTAACGAATCTATTGTGTTCAGATGACTTACGAGATTTGCTCGAAATATTTACGAATATGACATCTCAAATCTGTAAGCCACTGTTCCACAAAATATTGAGCTTATCCATCTGTTATCTACTGCACAATTCGGAATTAATTACTTCATTAAAAGAGCTTTCATGATTTTGGAATACTCGCTGGTAATCATTTTGTAGAAATAGATCCCTGAGGAAGCATTTTGATTATGCTGGTCTTTTCCATCCCATTGTAAATTATAATAACCTGCTTTGTAATCCTTATTCGTCAGTCTTTTTACGAACTGTCCTTTGAGATTATAAATATCTACAATGACTTTACCGGGGTTGTGAAGTGCGAATCTGATAGTGGTAGCAGGGTTAAAAGGATTGGGGTAATTTTGATAAAGTGTTGTTTGCTTGGGAGATAAAGCAGGATCATTATTATCAACAACTACGTACACTGTCCAGATTTGAGTAACAATATTAATTCCATCACTAACTTCAGCTTTGACTTCATAAGTTCCGGAAGAGGGAAAACTTATAGAGGCAGATGAAGAAGTTCCAGGAATGAACTGATTGTTTACAAACCATTGATAAGTTACATTAGATTCCACATCCTGAGCATTTACACTGAATTCCGATGGACTGTTATTTTCAACAGAAATGGTAAGGGAGTCAGTCTCAGGTACATGACTAATAATGACAGGTGCATCATTTACAGGTAAACAAATTAATTCAAGGCTTACATTATAAGTGTTACGATTGCTTTTAGAGGTTCTTCTGATCAACTGGGCAGATTTTTTGGAATTGTTATCCCTAATCTGTTCTGATGCAAATGGTACAACACCATCATTAATGGTGAAATTAACTGTTTCCTGTCCATACCAATTGAGAGTATGGTTAACAAGTGTCACAAGCAGACCTGAGGCAGAGATGTCAGTGTTTTGATTTCCAGACCAGGTTAGACTATAGTTGCTAAGCGGAGTATCAATATCAGAAATGTAAGAAGTAAAATCAACTTGCAGGGGAGTATCTTCATTGTAATTGAAAGATGCTGGAAAGTTTAGAACAGGAGAGTCATCAACTGGATTGACAGTAATCTGAACTGGACAAGTTGCAGAAGCTCCCCAAGTGTCAGAGGCTCTAAAGGTCAGTGTTTCAATACCATTCCAATTGGGCAGAGGAGTCAAGGTGACAATACTGTTAGTGATTTGAACCTGGAAGTGAGTATTACCAAAACAGCTATAACTTAAACTATCATTATCCTGATCGTTAAATACCGGCTGGAGATTGATATGATTATCAGGAAGATCTTCAGTCATGGAGAAGTTTGGGATCGGGTTAACAACAGTCGGGATATGATTGGAGTTGTTGGTTGAAATTGTATTTGAAGCAATGCTCAAACCTTCAACGTATTTTGCTTTGACATAATACCGGTAGATATTTTGAACATTAATCGTTTGAGAATAAGAATTGGCTGAAGTACTATCAATTTGGATAAACTCCCCTGTATTAATTTGACGGTAGATCTGATAATACTGTAGTTGGAATCTATCTTTAGTAAATTGATTAATGCGGTGAGAATTATTACGAATGGGGACAGTATCCCAAGTCAAAGTAAGATTGTTATTATTCAGAGAATGGGTAAGAATCTGAGGAGGAGGGG
>CAYQPF010000220.1:0-6550 GCA_964419225.1 uncultured Candidatus Cloacimonadota bacterium
GATCCTGCGGATCAGCGAAATGCAGATGGGGCAATTGTTGATGCCAATTATGACGGGTGTGCTGTATTGATGGTGGAGACAGATGTAAAACCGGAGTTATATATCAGCGGGGTGGATGTGATGAAGAAAGAGAACATCACTCCAGGGAAATATTACTTCTTTATTTCTTATAGAAAACCCTATATTACTTTTGGTTCGGAAGGCTACAAACCATACACTTACAAGATCCCGGTACGCATGGAATCCGGTAGAACATATAAATTAGTCCTTAAATCTATTGGGGTTGATCCCCGGAATGAACTGTCCGTGATGATTACCACTAATCCTCCTGAAGCCAAAATCCTGCTTGATGACAGAGAAATCGGTACCAGCGGGAATACACTCAAAATCAACAAGGGAACTTACAATCTGCAGGTTATCAAAGAGAATTACCGACGAGTGGAAGCAACCGTTACTTTCGATGATAAAAATATTTTCTATAATTATGATCTGGTAGTGCTTGATCCTCATGTGGTTAATTTTGCCAGTGAACCTTCTCAGGCAGAAGTCTTTATCAATGGAGCCAAACAGAATAATACACCTTTCAATATGTTTCTTACTCCTGGTAAATATGATTTGCTGATGTCAAAAGACGGTTTTGTTAATATAGATCAGAAGATTGAGATCAAAGAAAATCAGGCCAATGATCTTTCCTTTAAAATGACAGAAGACTGCGGATACCTGGCTCTGACAGTCATTCCTCCCGATGCGGAGGTCTTAATCAATAATGTGAGTTATACTAAACAAACCAGAATAAAATTGAAGCCCGGTCTGCATAAGCTTGTAATTCGCAAATTGGGCTATATTGAGCATACAGAGATTGTTGATATTGTTTTGCAGCAGGAAACCAATAAAACTATCAGTTTAAAAGAGAATTTTGGTATTTTGAAGCTCTCTGTTAAACCAACTGGATCTGAAGTTGTAATTGCCGGAATCAAATATTCTTGTGATCAACCTATCAAACTGGAACCGGGGCAGAATTCTATAGTAATTAGCAAAGCAGATTTTTCATCAATTGAGGAGAAAATACAAATAGATTTGGGTAAGATAACTGAGAAAAGTTATCAGTTAGTCCATATGCTAGGGGATCTGAAAATTGAAACAAACAGTCCTGAAGCTGCTATCAAGATTCTGCAGGATGACAGGGTTGTAAAAACAGTAAAAGGATCTACGGAGTTGAAGAGTTTTCTGACAGGAAAGTATGAGTTATGGATAGAAGCACCAGGATACCGTTTCCAAAAGGATACTCTGGAAGTTAAAGAAAAAAAACTCACCGTTAAGGTAATTAAACTACAGACAGGGTCTGAAGTTTTTATCAAAGGCGGGAAGTTCATCATGGGTTTTGATGATCCTGTTAACGACTCCAGCCGGGAACCACAGCATGAAGTCACATTAGATGCTTATTATATCGACAGGTGTGAAGTAACACTGAGGTCTTTCAAAGAATTTACAGATGCTACCGGTTACGTAACGGATGCAGAAAAAGTCGGTTATTCTTTTGTTGATAGAAATGACAAATGGGGTGGTTATGAAGGTGCAAACTGGAAGAACCCGGAATTAGGAGTGCGTGAAGATAACCATCCTGTGTCCTGTGTGAGCTGGAATGATGCTGCGGCCTATTGTAATTGGCTGAGTACAGTTTTAGGCTTAACTCCTTGTTATACACTAAAAGGTGACAGCACCACCTGTAATTTCGCAGCCGATGGGATTCGTCTGCCTACTGAAGCAGAGTGGGAATATGCAGCCAAAGGAGCGAAAAGCTCACCGGACAATGGTTTTAGCGGGGGTGAAATCTTGGATGAAGTTTCCTGGAATTTTAAAAATTCTGGTAATACAACTCATCCCGTAGGAACAAAAAAACCAAATAAATTAGGTTTGTATGATATGACAGGAAATGTATATGAATGGTGCTGGGACTGGGATAGTGATTACAGTGCAAATAGTCAGACAAATCCGAAGGGACCACAATTTGGACATGATCGTATAATTCGTGGTGGAGGTTTCGATAGTGAAGAGTATGCTTGCCGTATATCTGAACGTAGTGTAAGTGGATCAAGCGGAGGTGCCAGTTATACAGGATTCCGGATATGTCGAACAGCTAAGTAGAGACTCATATATGCGTCTCATTCCATCCCAACCAAATTTTGTCTTTCCATTCATTTGCCAGGAGATACAAATATGAGACGCAAATATGCGTCTCTACATCAATTTTCTTGACTTCTGCAGATATTTAGCAAAAAATAGTTTATATAGATTCCAATGGGAGTTTGTTATGAAAAAATGTTTAATATTCCTGTATTTACTAATGTTAATATCTGTTTTAATGTCATTGGATTTCAAGGTTGATTCTTGCGAGTTGGATGTCAAAGATCTGCATAATGCCACGGGAAAGATCGTTGATGCAGATAAACAGCCCTGTGCATTACTCAGAGTGGAGACGGATGTGAAACCGGAGTTGTATCTGAGCGGGGCAAAGATCGTCAAAAGAGAAAAGATCGCACCGGGACAATACTACTTTTTTATTTCTGCCAAAGATGTTTATATTACTTTTGGAGCTGAAGGCTATACACCTTATACATACAGAATCCAGGTGAAACTGGAAGCTGGAAGAACCTACAGGGTCTTACTCAGTTCTGTTGATAATACCAAAACAAACGAACTTTCTGTTGTTTTCAATACGAATCCGCCCGAAGCAAAGATCTTTCTTGATGATAAAGAAGCGGGATTGAGCGGTTCTGTGATCAAAGCTGTAAAAGGAACGCATATGTTAAGAGTTACTTTGAAAGATCACAAGCAATTGGAGAAAAAGATAACTATAGACGAGAATAATTTATTTTTTAGTTATAATTTAGAGCCTTTGGAGCCTGTATTAGTGAATTTTACCAGTGAACCGGCCGGAGCTGAAATCAATCTTGATTCCAATAAAATTGGGGAAACTCCCTACACTGCTTTCCTGACTCCTGGTAAATATAATTTAAAAGTCACTAAACCGGAATATAATGATATTAAATCCATGCTGGAAATTAAGGAAGGGGTAGAGAATAATTACAGTTATAAGTTAACTCAGCATTGGGGTTATTTGAATTTGTCGGTGTTGCCGGCTGATGCTAAAATCAGCATTGATGGAGAAGACTATTCAGGAACCGGTAAAATCAGACTGGGTATTGGTCTGCACAAGATAGAAATGAGCAAGTATGGTTATGCCCCCAAAATTGAGGATATTATACTTACGGAAAATAAGACGACTGAGAAGAAATATGTACTTGAGCAACAGTATGGATCGGTAAGTTTTAAGATCAACCAGCCATTAGCTGAAACGGTAATAAAGCAAAATGGGAAAATTCTTGAGAGTTGGACAGGAGATAAAGTGTTTATTACACTTCCTGTCGGAGCATATGTATATGAAATACGATTGAAAGATCATAAGATTGTGAAGAAAGAATTTGTTCTGGAAGCAAATCAAAAGTATGAACAGGACATTGCATTGGTCTCTCAAGACCCGATACCGGCAAATTTTATTCTGGTACAAGGCGGAACCTTTCAGATGGGCTCTACCTTAGGAACCAAGTATGAATATGAAGACCCTGTTCATGAAGTAACTTTATCTTCTTTTTACATGGATAAGTATGAACTCACTCTCAGGGATTATAAGTTGTATGCAGAAATTAATAAAGAACTCACCGGACCTGAACAGAACAAATGGGCTTTCGAATTGATGGCTTATATTCGTGTTGAATCTGACTGGACCTGGAAAAACCCCAATAATAGAGGAGGTGACAATGCTCCGGTTACCTGTCTGAACTTTATTGATGCTGCCCGTTACTGCAATTGGAGAAGCGAGGCAGAGGGATTAGAACCATGCTATACCATTGATAGTCTGAATGTCAGTTGGGAAGTATCAGCAAATGGATATCGTCTGCCTACTGAAGCTGAATGGGAATATGCAGCCAAGGGCGGGAAAAATCAGGATAATATCGAATATAACGGGAAAAACAAAATAGATCAAGCAGGCTGGTATTATGACAACTCAGAGAATAAAATCCATGATGTGGGTTTAAAGTCGCCAAATTCTCTGGGTTTGTATGATATGAGCGGGAATGCTGCAGAATGGTGCTGGGATGAATTTAATTATTACACTGCAGATAAACAAACTAATCCTACAGGGACAAAAGAATTTAAAATAAGAATATATAGAGGCGGGAGTTGGAGTGATAATCTTAAATCGTTCAGAGTTTCAGCCAGAAGAGTCATGGAGTATAGGAAAAGCGGTAATTACGTGGGAATTAGACTGGTCAGAAATTCTAATTAATGGGTAAACATATGAAAAAGATTATATTGAGCTTGATTTGTTTGTTAATAGTATCGGTGATCTCAGCCGGGGAAAGTAAACAGGAAGCTGTCGAAGTGGAAATTCTAAGTGAACCTTCAGAAGCAGATGTGTTTATTAATTCAGTAAAGAATGGAAAGACGCCCTTAATGATATATTTGGTTCCTGGAAAGTATGAATTGAAACTGGCTAAGCGTGGAACATCAGCTTTAGTACAGACTATCGAAGTCAAATCGAACAGTGAGAATAAATTTAGTTTCAATCTAACGGATAATAGAGGGACGCTGAATTTGGTTCTTAATCCTGCAGATGCAGAAGTAAGGATTAACGAAGAGAGCTATACTAACCAAAATAGAATAAAATTGAAACCGGGTCACTACAAAATTGAGATCAAAAAGAATGGTTATGCATCTCAAACTGAAGAGTTTGATCTTAATTCAGGGCAGGAATTGAATAAAGTTTTTGATCTGAAAGATAATGCCGGAATATTGAGTCTGAGTGTTTTGCCTGAAGGTGCAAAAGTCCTGATCAATAATACAGATTACACCGGGCAGAAGGAAATCAAATTATCACCCGGGCAGTATAAAATTGAGGTCAGCAAAGAAGGATGTTTAACCCAGACTGATGGAATTGTGATTGCCACGGGGCAAAAAGTAGAAAAGAGTTATAATATTTCAGGCAGAGTGGGAATTCTGCAGTTTTTTGTTACACCACCTGATGCGAAAGTCGTACTGAAAAAGAATGGCTTAATACAGAAGTCCTGGGTTGGGGCAAAATATTTACGGGACGCTCCGGAAGGGAATTGTGAACTCGAGATTTCCGCTTCTGGATATATCACCATCATAGACAGTATAGTAATATCAGACAAGCAGATAAATACGAAGAAAATAGTCCTGGAGAAAGGCATTAATGTGCCTAAAGGCTTTGTTTATGTAGAAGGAGGAACTTTTATAATGGGAGGTTTCAGTACTGATGCAAAGGGAGACGAATACCCCGAACACGAGGTGACTGTTTCTTCTTTTTTTATTGGCAAGTATGAGCTGACTGTTGGGGAGTTCCGGAAATTTGTTACAGAGACTAATTATGTTACGACCGCAGAATATTTTAAAAGTGCTATGGTCTGGATCGATGACTGGACTAAGAAAGATGATGCAAACTGGAAGAATCCATATTATGAGCAAACTGACAAGTATCCGGTTAGCTGCATGAGCTGGACAGATGCAGTTGCCTATTGTAACTGGAGAAGCAGGAATGAAGGTTTAACCCCTTGCTATAGTGAGACAAGTGTCGATGCCGTGTGTGATCTGAATGCAGATGGATACCGGCTACCCACGGAATCAGAATGGGAATTTGCAGCCAAAGGTGGAGTCAAGAGTAAGAAGTTTGACTTTATCGGGGGCAATACTTGTGATGAAGTTGCCTGGTTTAAACAGAATTCGGAGAATCGATCCCACGAGGTAGGTGGTAAAACAGCCAATGAATTGGGAATCTTTGATATGGCAGGAAATGTCAGCGAATGGTGTTGGGACTGGTATGATAACTATGAAGCGGGGAAGAGCGTCAACCCCAAGGGTCCTGCTCCGACCTATTATAAGGTTTTGAGGGGTGGCGGCTGGTATAATTACGATTCCAGCTGTCGTCCGGGTAATCGATCTTATTCAATGGCAAAAGAGAGGTATAGTGGGCATGGGTTTCGGATAGTGAGGAATTACAGATAGGAAAAGATGATGGACACAATGGTCTATATGGACATTATTGACTGTATAGGAGATGATTGATGAAGAGATTTATAATAATTGGATTTATGTTATTTATTATTTCAGTATTAGGCTCCCTGGAGTTTAAGGTGGAGTCCTGTGCTGTTGATCCAATGGATACCCGAAATGCGGACGAGAAAGTAACCGATGCGAACTATGATCCCTGTGCCGTATTGCTTGTTGAAACAGACGTAAAAGCCGATCTGTTTATCAGTGGTGTGGATGTGATGAAGAAAGAGAATCTTGCAGCAGGAAAGTACTATTTCTTTGTTTCTTACCGCAAGCCATATATTACTTTTGGAGCAGAAGGATACAAACCCTATACATATAGAATACCTGTCAGAATGGAGGCAGGCAAAACATATAAACTTGTTGTAAAATCTCTGGGAGTGAATCCTAAAGACGAAGTATCAGTTTTATTTAACAC
>CAYQPF010000221.1:0-6529 GCA_964419225.1 uncultured Candidatus Cloacimonadota bacterium
TTTGAGCAGATAAGGTCAGTAAATCAATATCCAGATCCTTAACATTTACAGGCATTTTCCCTGCAGCCTGTATCGCATCACAGTGCACAATAAACCCCATTCTGTGTGCTATATCTGCAATCTCACGCACTGGCTGGACAACACCTGTATCATTATTAGCCAACATTATTGAAATAAGACCTGATTTGTATTCGGAAATCATAGCTAAATCATCTATTTGTGTAACACCATTACTATCTGATCTCAAATAATCCAAGGAGTAACCTTGGCTTTCTAAAAACCTGAAAGGATTTAAAACAGAATGATGTTCTAAGGATGAGGATAAAATTAAGGTATCTTTGTTCATTAATGCAATGCTGCCGAATATGGCCAGATTGTTAGCTTCAGTACCACTGCCGGTGAATATTATTTCCTCAGGTTCAGCTCCAATTAATCTGGCAACTCTTTTGCGTGCCTGATCAATTACCCGTTTTGCCTCTTGTCCGGCTGAATGGGAACTCGATGGATTCCCGAAAATATCTTTAACACTGTCCATCTCATCAAGAACTTCCTGAACTACAGGTGTACTCGCATTATGATCAAAATAGATTGTTCCCATTATTAATAATCCTCTACCTTTAACTCAAGGTCATACCAGATCTTTTTCTTTCTGTTTATCGACAAGTGACTGCAGAGTAATATTAGCCAGAACCTCATTTACGGTACTTGTTACTTCACTCCAAACATCACGTGTCACACATGAATCCGAACGTTTACAAATTTCTGAATCTGCAACACAATCAACAGTAAAAATGCTTCCTTCTAAAGCTGTTATAATATCTAAAACTGTTATTTCCAGGGGATCTCTTGTTAGAATGTAACCACCTTTAGGACCCCTTATTGAACGAATTAGATTTGATGACTGGAGTATATTAATAATATTGTGGATATAATTGGATGATATTTCCTGAGTTTCAGAAATTGCTTCTGTCGAAATTGGCCCTTCGCCAAAATGCATTCCTAATTCCAGCATTAACCTCAACCCGTAACGACCTTTTGTCGATATCCGCATTTTCTTGTCCTCCAATGCTTTTGATCAACCTGCCTATATCCTGCCAAGTTCTCAATTCTAACAATTGAACAACACTCAATATAGATTATAAATAAAGTCAAGTGAAATAGTGTACTTTGGTAAATGCTGAGTGGTAAATGGGGGATAGTCATGAGTCAGAGGACTATTTAGAAAAGATACAATGCTTATCAGGAGCTCTGAAAGCTTCAGAACCCCTGTAAGTTATCCGTAAAATAGGCTGGACGCTAGTCCCTGGTTAAACTTCGTATCATATGACTAGCGAATGCAAAAGTATCAAGCACCTCAGTATGATATCCGTAAAATAGGCTGGACGCTAGTCCCTGGTTAAACTTCGTATCATATGACTAGCAAATGCAAAAGTATCAAGCACCTCAGTATGATATCCGTAAAATAGGCTGGATGCTAGTCCTTATTTTAGTAACATCATTTTACGGGTAATTGTTTCAGGATTAGCTTTAAGTTTGTAGAAATATACACCTGAAGCTGCAGGTTTGCTGTCCTCATTTTGACCGTTCCATATGACTTTATGGACACCTTTATCCAGCATGCCATTGGCAAGTTTTTTGACTAACTGTCCTTTGATATTGTAGATTGAGAGTTCCACTTTTTGTTTTTGAGGCAGATTAAAGGAAATACAGGTTGTCGGATTGAAGGGATTCGGGAAGTTTTGCAGTAAAGTCAGTTCTTTGGGTTTAACAGGGTCCTCATTGTTTACAATTGACTCAAAATTATACAAGAGGACATTAAAATTAGTTCCGCCTATGATATGATTTTTTGTGTAAATCAGAAATTTATCTGATCCGTTTGCCTGAGTAATTTGATAATTCTTTCCATTATACTCTGAGCTTAAAATTTCTAAGCCATTAGAATATGGATCAAGATGGCCATCCAGATCCATTTTACGGCAGGTAAGATTTCCCAAATTAGTGAGATAAATGAAGTAATTACCTAAATCAAATGAAGCTGACCATTCAGCATAGTTATACATAAATCCTATCGAATCAGTTAATCCCACATTAATATCATCCACCTGAACCGGTGTTCCCAAAGCTTCCAAACCATTAGCACCTAGCCCATATCTGTGGGATAATCTTCGGATTGAATTAGTCACATTTTCCACAGCTTCCAATTGATACAATATTTGATCTTTGTAGAATACAGAATTACTTAGTACTTTTTGCTTAGATACAAACTCTGCAGGCCAGACAAGTGTACCATTTCCGCTGATCAATCTGTAATCAGTGTTGGTGGACATGTAATACGGCCTGGAGAATATGAGATAATTGTCATCTGCCCTGAGGACTTTTATTTCAGCATAATTGGCACCAATTTCAAGACCATCTAGATTCCAGCCTACAGCGATATTCCCGTTTGAATCTATCCTGGAGCATCTCAGTACCTGATTTCTCCAGACCAGGAATTGACCATCAAAATAAGCAACGCTTAAAAAATTCTCGGAAAGTGCTATCTCATTTCCGGAAGTTTCCCAGCAGGTATAGCCGTTCACAATTTTTTGGGCAATTATCCAATACGAACTGCTACCTGGCGATGTATTGCGACTTGTCAGAATAAATACAGAATCACCAGTTACAAAATGATTGGCATAGCGGTCTGTTTCGGGTGAAGTAGTTATCCATTCCAGATCCATATTTTCGTTGAGTTTAACTGTTTTGAAAATCTCAGTTCCGGAATGCTCACTCCAGCCCAGATAAATGCCTGTCGGATTACTTTCTGCGAAAAGCAGTTTGGCAAAATTAATGCCTGTACCTGCAGAATACAGAAGTTTACCTGGTTTTTCATATTTGAGATTTCCGTTGTTATCCATACCTTGAATAAACAGATTATCATCGATTGAGAAAATGATGTATGGTTCGTTGTCAAATTCTGTTACCCGATAGGAAAAGATATCATAAGCCAGAGTATTGGAGATCCATTGAGGCTCTGTTCCTCCAGTCAGAGAATTCCCCTGAGAATCAAAGCCCTGAACTGCGAAAGCAATCGTAGTATCTGAGTCTATGACAAGATTTATGAAGTAAATGTCATCATCCTCTAAATAACCATAATAGTTTAAACCACAATTGAAGCCGGTTAGAGGGTTATTCCATTGGTAATTACCGTTACTGTCGTACTTATACAGATTATCAATATAATTATAATCACGACAATAAAGATAAATTGAACCATCCTGACTTATATACTGTTTAAAATTTGAAATGTAACCTGTTGGATCAAAAACAGGTCCCATATTCCTGGGACTATCCCAAAGCAGATCCAGATTTTCACTCAGTTTTATAGACTGAAAAGCATTCTGTAAAATATCTGTAGGTTTCCACATAAGTACTATTGAACTATCTGCTGTTGAAATTGTGAAACTGGAAAACAGAATTCCATCATTTAGCAAAATCTGTACTGAGTCCTGCAGGGAAAACTCTTCATCATATTTATAACCAGTGATCGTATCAGGGTTGGAGAACTTGAAAAGGTAGAAATCAGCATTGAACTTGAAAAGCTGTAAAAATTCATTTTGCTGAAAAGTATCACACCATAAGCTTTCTGTGTCCCCTGAAGCACTTATTCTGTAAACCTCAAGTATTAGATTTGTATTGCTTT
The DNA here is from genome assembly GCA_964419225.1 of uncultured Candidatus Cloacimonadota bacterium. Classification (GTDB taxonomy): domain Bacteria; phylum Cloacimonadota; class Cloacimonadia; order Cloacimonadales; family CAYQPF01; genus CAYQPF01. The sequence goes on from CAYQPF010000221.1 coordinate 3,683, forward strand.
GATTGATTATCGAACTGACCATCAAACTACCGTTACTGTCTAAGGCAAACATGCTTTTGTTTTCCATGTTCAACCCTGAGACATTTGCTAAGTGGAGAAATTCAGAGTTAGCATCGGTGTTATAGTGATTTATAAAAAAGCCTAAATTATCCTCAAAAACTGTATAACAGCCACCATGCAAATCAGCAACAATGTTGAATGGGTTTTTTACTCTCTCAAAAGTATCTATCAACTCAAAGTTAAAAAGATATATTAGAATACCATAATTATCCCAGACAGGATCCCCGTTCTGATCGATTTTAAGAAGATGCCCTGAAGCTATTTCAGGTGTAGTCTGTCGTTGCTCAACCCAATTTAGAATAATCATATTATCTGACGTCACGATAGCTTTTATGTTGTATTGATCACTGACTTTGTTAACAATTACTTTCCCCCGATGTCCCCAAAGAGGTGTATTATTACTGTCCAACTTCTGGCCATAAATATCCAGATTGTTATTCAGATTTGACAGCCAGAAGATGTATTTGTATCCATCAATATCCACACAAGTTTTTTGCCATTTAAGATACTTCTCTTCAACCATGGTTTTTGGATTATCCCATTGTTGTTGGCCATACAGTGCAAAAACATATACCAACAGCATTAGAATCATTTCTAAACGCTTCATATTAAGTTCTCCTTCTTTGTATTCGTAAAGAAAATGATCACTAATTAATCCCTTATTATACTCCTTATCAAATATACTTTCAACCTTTTACCGGTCAGCTATAATACGTATAATTACATTTATTGTACCATTCGAGTATATTTAATGAATTAGATCTATAACTAATTGAATAACAGGAAGATAGGATATAATTTATAGATTTTTTATCTGAAGATATTAGAAGAAAACCGGGCTTTACCGCACATATGGTGCTGTTTAAGTGTGCGTTTATGCACAAAAAAAGAAGAATACTCGGAAAAGAAGTTATTTTCTCAAAGAAAACTCAATCGGAAAAGTAATCCAAGTTTCAACTCGACCGCCATTGAATTTAGCTGGTTCATAAATCCATTGTCTCACCGCTTTGACAGCAGCTTCATCAAGTCCACCTGGTCCTTTTTGCAGAGATTTTCGCACATTAACCGAATCAACGGTTCCAAATTCTGTTATTTTAACTTCGAGAATTACCTGTCCCTGGAGCAGTTTTGATTTTGCTTCCTGAGAGTATTCGGGCACGACATGTTTTATTAATACAGGAGGTTCATCATAAGCATTTGGATATGGTTTTTTTCTGTGATGACTAAACCCACTGGAAGAATTTTGGTCTGAGGCAAACTGGATATAGGGAGAACATGAACAGAACATCACACAACTAGAGATAAAACAAAGGAAAAATACTTTTTTGGACATATACATGCTCCCATTTTTTTCTATACTTTAAATTAAGTCTCAATATGTCAAATAAAATCAGGTTATACCTGCATGGAAGGTTTCACTTGACACTTTTTTGATATTCTATTGCTTTTAAAAATAATAGTGATTTTGAAAGGAGTATCAAATGAATGTACTAATGATAAATGGAAGTCCACATCAGGCAGGTTGTACATATACAGCTTTGCAGGAAATAGCAGAGCAGCTGAATAAACAGGATATCGAAACCAATATAGTGCATATCGGCACTAAGCCTATTCCGGGTTGTATCGCGTGTTTTGCCTGCATGGAGACAGGGCTATGTGTTTTCCAATGTGATCCTGTGAATAAATGCATCGATCTGTTGAAGAAAGCAGATGGTTTAATTGTTGGTTCACCTGTTTATTATGCAGGTCCGAATGCTTCCTTGTGTGCGTTACTGGACAGAATGTTCTTCCTGAAGAGCAATGCCTATGCTTACAAGCCTGCAGCAGCAATAGTCAATTGCCGTAGAGGCGGTGCAAGTGCCTCTTTTGACAGACTGAACAAGTATTTCACCATTTCCAATATGCCGATAGTATCATCTCAATACTGGAATGCGACACACGGTCTTACTCCGGAAGAAGTTAAACAGGATCTCGAAGGTATGCAGATCATGCGTACTCTGGGCAAAAATATGGCTTGGCTGTTAAAATGTATAGATCTTGCTAAAGCGACTATACCATATCCTGAAAAAGAACCGGGACAGCATACGAATTTTATCAGGGACTAAATGTTGAATCCACTCTTAAGAATAAATAATCCAATGAGGAAACACCGATTAACACAGATGGATTCAAAAAGAAGTGATTATTTAGTTGATACTTTGTTTTGAAGTAACAAAAATGGGTAAGTCTTTTAATCCAATGTAAAGTCCACAGCAAATCTTACCCAACAGGTAATAGGTTTACCATCTGATTTGGCTGGTTTATATTTCCATTGCTTAACTGCAAAAACAGCGGTTTCATCCAGACCACCAGGACCACTCTGCAGAGATTTTCTAACTTCAATTAATCCAACATCCCCACTTTCAAGAATCTCTAAATCTAAAACTACCTGACCTTGAATGCCTGATTTCTTGGCTATAAGAGGATACTCCGGGGGTACAGATATTAGTAAAACAGGAGATTCGTCATAGGAAACAGTCTTAGCTGTAATCGTTCTAATTAAGCTATCCGCAACAGAACTCGTTGAGTCTGTTTTATTGTGATGAAAACTAAATCTGAACCCTGTCCAACAGGCTACAGGTTTTCTTTTATATGTTGCAGGCCGATATTCCCATTTTTTGATAGCAGAGATTGCAGCTTCTTCTACAGGACCAGGGCTATCCATTATAGGTTTAAGCAATTCTACTGCTCCAACTTTTCCATTTTCTTTGCCAACTTTAATGTAATTCATAAGGATGTCCTTCATCG
>CAYQPF010000222.1:0-1469 GCA_964419225.1 uncultured Candidatus Cloacimonadota bacterium
GTCGCTTGCAGCCATAGCAGTTAAGGAGGGCAAGGATGTGTCTGAGATCTCAATAAGGGAGGTTCAGAAAAGTGTTCTCAGCTCGGGAGGTTATCTGTTGCCTTATCTTGACCTGCCATCTGCGCACAAGCACTTCAAGGCACTTCAGAGGATAGGGGTTACAGGTATCATCAAGGGAGTTGGAATGAACAAAGGATGGGAAAACCAGACATGGTTCAGGGCCGACTCACTAATAAGCGACAATGAACTTTCACAGGGGCTCAGCGAGGTTTTCCCGGAGAAGAGATTTAATGACGCTTCTGAACAGAAAACCACTGTAAAATCTTTAAGCAAAATGCTTTCCACTATTGCAGGCAACACAACTCCTTCGGAAATGGAGAAGAAGATAAATGGTGAATGGGCCAAACTAGAACTTGGAATCTTTGACACAAACAGACCCCTTACAAGAGGAGAGTGTGCAGTCATAATAGACAAGTTCGCAGATCCTTTCAGCAATGCCGAGGTGGATATTTTTGGCAACTATATCAAAATGAAGAATTAATTATCGTGAATATGACTAGAAAGACAATATACCTGCTGTTGCTGCTTCTCTCTGTAAGCAGCCTGTGGGGACAGACAAAGACAACTCTCTTTTGCGCAGATGACAAGAATATAAGCTATGTCGGCCGCATCCAGAAATCAGAAGCAGGTGCAGTAGGCTTTGACTGGAGCGGAACATATTTAACTGCTAAATTTACCGGCAACTATTGCGCCATTCGGGTTTCTGACACAAGGAAGAACTACTACAATGTTTTTATTGACGACAAGCTTTCAGGGGTAGTGACCACATTTGGAAAGGATTCACTGGTTGTACTGGCAAAAGGGATTAAGAGTGGCCCCCATACACTGCTTTTGCAGAAGAGAAGCGAAGGGGAGCAGGGCAAAACCACCATCCACTGCTTTGAGCTGTCGGCAAAAGGGAATCTTTTGCCAGCCAATGCCACAAAAGAGAGGCACATAGAATTTATAGGAAACTCAATCACCTGTGGCTACGGTACCGAGGGGCTCTCCAAGACTGAACCATTCAAGGCTGAGACAGAGAACTGTAACTTAGCTTACTGCTGTATAGTTTCCAGATATTTTGACGCAGATTACACCCTCATAGCCCACTCCGGTCGAGGAGCAGCACGTAATTACGGCGATACCGCAAGAGTTTCCAAATATTCCATGAAGGACCTAATGATGAACACATTTGACGGAGACAGAGATCAGAAGTGGAACTTCAGCGACTATACACCCGACGTGGTTGTGATAAACCTCGGCTCTAACGACTTCTCCACAAAGCCTCATCCGCTCAAAGATGAGTTTCTGAAGGCATACGACCAGATAATTGGTCAGATAAGAGCAAAGTATGGCGACGTACCTGTTCTTTGTGTTGCCCCGCCAAAGGGCCCCGCATTTGAATACATACAGTCATTCTGCCAGGCAAA
>CAYQPF010000222.1:1569-6475 GCA_964419225.1 uncultured Candidatus Cloacimonadota bacterium
AATCTGTTAAGTGGTTCAAAAGCGCAACTTTGCGCAGCAACCTCTTTCGGACGATTTTTCTATTGGTTTATTTAATATCTTTATTTTTGAGTTTTAATATTCAGTATATGAGATAATTCGAAAATAAATCTTCTTATGACAATATTGGAAAAAATTGAGAAACTTAAGGCATTTACTCAATACGTAAAGCAAAGAGTACCGTGTTCACCAAAAGAGTTAGCAGAAAATTTAAAAATTTCCGAAAGCACTTTATATGAACTTGTAAACCTATGTAAAGACATGGGAATGGAGGTAAGGTATAACAGGCAAAGAAGGTGTTACGAAACGGTGAATGATAAATATCTTCATCTAGGTCTAGAAAAGGAGGAGATCAAGAATAAATTTATGAATGAATGAAAATAATTTCTCACTCCGAAAATTTCGGAGTGAGAGATATTACTTTTGTAGCAGTTCCAATTTATTAATTTTTAAATTTGTATTACTATGAAAAAAATGTTTTCAATTTTGATGATTGCGGCTTTGATGTTTGTTTCATCATCGTTATTCGCTAAAAACATTACTGTAAATGTAGTGTGTGATGGTAATTCTGTTAACACGAACGTTAAAGTTTTGTATGATAATCCAACTGGTGAAGCTTCAGGAAGCACTGGTGTAATCGTGATACCAGATGGTGCAGAAGTTACCCAAACTAATATTATTGTTCCTTCTGGTTTTACTATTGTTGACACAACGGTAGATGGTGATGTTATTACTTATATAATTGCGGTAGTGGAATAAGAGTAGAAAAATTCTATAAAAACATTATATTAATATATATGAGACTAATAAAAATTTCTCTCATCCAATTTGTGTTCTTCTTTATATGCACTCTTCTTTTTGCAAGTTCCTCCCCGGACAAAGTCTATGATTTTTACCATTTAAAAAAAGATCAAAGACCGGCATTTATTATTAATGAAACTAAATCAGCTAATTCTATTGATGCCTTTACAGGTTATGTTTGTAGGGCAAATGGAGCTAATTTCAAAACAATTGTAGATTCCCTAAAAATTTCATCGGAACAGAAGGTTTACAATGTCTCTTTTGTAGTAGACAAAAATGGAAGAGTGAAAAATATTGCAATTGACTCTGAGAATGAACAAATCAGGAGGCTATTTAAGACACTATATGGTATTGAAACAGAGGGTAAATGGATTCCCGGCAAGATTGATGGTAATCCTGTTGATGTCAGGGTCCCTTTTATATTCTCATTGAAGATGGGTTTCGTTTCAATAATTATCCAGCAAAATTAAATAATGAAAATATATTTTATTAAAAAAATGAGGAGCGTGCTGCTTATCCTGATGGCACTCTCCTCTTTTTCAATGGCAGCTCAAGAGAAGAGAGGTAAAATATCCGGACAGGTAGTTCTGGCGTCAGAAGAACAGACACCCTCGGGAGGGGTGAGCAGAATTGTATTAGTACAGGACAAACGCTTTTTTCTAATACCTGTTCCCAATGCAACTGTTGAGCTGATAACAGGAAGGGACACATTGCGTAAGGTTAGTGACGGGAATGGTTATTATACATTCTCTGACATTCCTTTTGGGGAATATCTGATAAAAGCCAGACACATATCCTATATATCTGCTTTTCAAAAGGTAAAACATACAATAGCTTCTACAAAGAAAGATATCCAGATGAAGGAAGAGATCTTCTTATTAGATGCCATAAAGGTTAAAGGAGAGATACCGTTATTGACAACCCGAGGAGATACTGTAGTTATCAATCCATTAGCTGTTAAGACAATGGAGGGAGATGCAGCGATAGAGATCCTCAGACAGGTTCCGGGAATAAAGATCAATGAAATCACAGGTGCAATCACAGCCTTTGGTAAAGTATTAACCCGTACTTATGTAGGAGGGAAACTGATTTTTGGAGAGGATGCCAGAGTTGCACTTGATAATTTGGATGCAACTCTTGTAAAAAAAATGAAGGTCTATGACGAGGTGACCGATCTGGATATGACAGAAGATGGTCGTTTTGAAGCAAAAACGAGACGTGTGTTAAACATTGAGACGACAAAAGAGATATTAAGTTCCAGAACAGGCCATGCAATAGCCGGTTTGGGAAAAGATTTGAAAAATGATGGAGCGGAAGGGAATAATACCAGATACAGACTTGGGGGTACTATCAACTTCTTTAGTGAGAAATTATTCTATAATGCGAATATTTTTACAAACAACACCAACACCCCAAACAACAGGGTGGAAGATAACCAGGCACTTATTTCAAAAACGACTGGAGAAGAGAAGATTGCCTTTGCAGGCGTGGGTTATAAGAAGGTCTGGGGGGACAACAACATTGGTTCAAACCTGCAGGTAGACTACTCGTTTAATAACAGGAACTCGAGCAAAGAAAAGACGCTTGAAAATATTTATTTTCCAAACGATATATACTCACAAAGAGAGTATCGAAGTATTAACTCGTCAACACAGAGCAAAGCAGAACACAAAGCTGCAATAAATTACAGATCTTTTGGCAAGGTAAATGGCAAGAAGAAATATATTTCATTATCAAATAGTATGATTTTCAGTGATACAGACATGTCCGATTATTCTGAAATCACAAACATTGTGAATGAGAAAACCGATAGATTAAATCAAACAAAACTTAATAATACTGACAATTATCATATTCGGAACAATATTAACACAGATATCATTACACATGTCAACCTGACTCTCTCCGGTGATTTCAGAAAAGACAACGGAGAGAGTTGGAGGGCAGATACCTCTTTTTCTGATCAGTCGGTAATAAGCGAAAAGATTTATAAGTCTTCTCCCGTTGGATCAAATGTAAATATGAGCGCAAAAGTAAGTTATCGTAATTTTCCAAGTCGTTTTACATATGATTACCAAATAGATTATCAAAAAGGGAAAGCCAGAGAGATTAGGTACGATTTAAGCAATCCCGGATTGGAGAGTATTGATAATATCCACAGTTATGATTATTCAACCAATCATACTACTCATATTGCAAAGCTTTCGTTTGATCATATGAGTCACACAATTAATGCTGAAAATAAGGGAAGTGCGTTTTTTCCTTACAGTGCAAGCATTTCATTTAAGTCTGTTTCTGTAAATAAAGACGAATTGGTTCCAGAGACATTAAATTATTCAAAGACATTTAACTCGATTCTTTTTAGCTTGGATCTTGGGAGTGGATTTGGAGGCTCAGAATTTTATGGGATGCATTTTACTTCCAGGTATAATACATATACAGTTATCCCCTCTGTGGAGCAATTGCGAAATCAGATCAATGACTCAGATCCCTTATTTTTAGTTGCCGGTAACTCTAATCTAAAACAAACATATGTACACAATTTTGCGGCGCAAATGAGAAGTTTGATCCCCGACTTGTCATTTACTCTTGAGGCTGCCATTATGAAAAATCAAATTATTCCCAAGCAGAAGTTTTTCCTGACAAATACAGTTCTTCCTGAATACAACAACTACCATGTACCGGCAAACAGTACATTAACCACATATGAAAATCTAAACGGAGCAATTACCTCTTCTTTAAAGACCTATTACAGTACAAGGATATCTTCAATCAAAACTCTTTTTACATTAACCTCTGAGCTTAACTATAGCAGGCGGCCATCATTTATTCAAGAAAAGGAGAACATTACAAACAGCTATGGATGCTTACTGAAGCTTAGTTTTGCCACAAGTTTTGCCAGTTTTAAAATTAACATGAGTTCAAGCAATGAATACTTACAGTCAATCAATACAGAGAGAAAGAGAAGTGAATACTTTAATGAAAATTTCAATTTCAGTTATGATTACAATATCGGCAAGTATTTTTTCACAAGAGGTAAGTATAACATGGTGCTTTATGAGCCCTTGACAAAAGGCAATATTGGTTTTACAAATAATATATTGAGTCTGTCCGGGGGGCTGAGGTTGTTTAAAGGGAAAATGAACATCGACCTGACTGTATATGACATATTAAATAAGAGTACCAACTTCAAATCAATGATGTACTCTGACTATGTACAGAATTCCTGGACCCCAACCTTTGGGAGATACTGGTCCTTTAATGTCACATACAAGTTCAGATCTACTAAAAGCCCAAGCAATATCAGGTTAAACGATGGGTTTGTTCCGACAAATTGACAAACATGCGTCGTGTCACGTCAGATTTATTTGATATATTTATCTTGAAATTTAATATTCAGGAAATTATGAGAAAAATTGTCTTTATTCTCACTATTTTTATTTCTGGTTGTACTATCGGAAAACATAGCAATAATGCCATAAACCTTGACCGGATGGACAAGGTATCTGTTTTTGATCTTGTTGATTCAATCTCTGTAATTCAACTAGAAACGAATCAAGAATCTTTAATTGGAGGAATACAGCGAATAATTTCACATAAAAATAGGTTTTATATCGTAGATTACACCCAACAAGCCGTTTTATGCTTCAATGCAAATGGTGAATATCTATTTAAAATTAACAAAAGAGGGAGAGGTCCTGAGGAATACAATTATCTTGAGGATTTCAATATTGACCCATATAATGACCAATTGATGATATTGGTCCCCTGGGGTAATATTTTGTATTACGATTTAGATGGTCATTTTATCTCTAAAGTAAAACTTCCAAGCGAAATAATTGCTTATAATGAGGTATATGCGATAAATAAAGATAAGTTACTATTTATTTCCTGGAACGAATATCAGGCTTCTTATTATTCCAGAAAAAGTGGCAAAATTTTAAAAAGGTTCTTACACGTAACAAATGATAAACAATATATTTTTAACCCGTTGCATAAAACGTATTATTACAATGATTCACTTTTCTTTAATGATGTAGGGGTTAATAATGATATTCTTAATATGACAGACGTGAATCAACCTATT
>CAYQPF010000223.1:0-6459 GCA_964419225.1 uncultured Candidatus Cloacimonadota bacterium
AAATTCATTAGCTTCAGCCAGATTGTGAAGATTCTACTGCACAGTTCGGGTTTAACCACGAATGGGCACCAATAAGCACCAATGGAGAGGGAAAGCAACGCAAGGATTGAGTTAACAGGATTACGGATTCAGTAGGGGGACACACTTGCCCCGTCCCTTCCTTTTCATTTTTGGTATGAAGTTAATGGTAAGAAGAGATCAGAATGTTTCTCTCCGATTTCACTGTGAACACACATGATTATGCAGTTTAACCGCAGCAACCCGAACCACTTTCAGATTCACCTCCACAGGAAATCTCTTTACCTGTGAGTTTGCTTAACATAATCGCATAAGCACAGCCAACTCCTTCCCGGACTTCTATCGCAGCAAAAGGACAATTCTTTTTACAGGCTCCACATTCCATACAGCGATTCTTATCAACCATCTCAGCTTTACCATTCACCATCTTGAATACAGCGTGCGGGCATACTTCCGTACAACGTCCACAACCCATACATTTAGTCTGATCAAAAGTCAGGGTGACTACATTATCCAAATATTTATCTCTCATTCTTCCACTCCTCTAAATTATACTGTTGATTAACAAACTAAGAGAACCCAATACCACAGATATCAGCATAAACGGAACAGCAAATTTCATTTCTTTGACTACCCCTGATAATGAGGTATAGGTCGAAGTCCCAGTGAAATTCATGGCACAAAACGCCGATAACGAGGGGAATATTAAGAAAAAACCTATTTTTTGCAATATACTTAAATCTACAATGTATTGTACTAGTATAACCATGATCAGGCCTGTCAGCCAGCCTTTCCAGGCAAAAGCCCGTCCCGGAATGTAGGGGAGAAGCATCGGGGTGATGAAACAACCTGTTACAATTGCACCAAAATAGGTTAATACTTCCGGCAGACCAATCGGCTGTGGAAGTACGAGGTTTAGGAGGAACAAAACCGCAAAAATGTAGATTGAAGGTTTGATCAGCATGGACATTTCTACCGGAGCCAAAACCAGTCTATCCCACATATTGAACTTAACAAGTCTCATTTCCGGAGTTGCTTTATACCCATTTTTAGCGTATTTTCTATAATCCTTTGCTAAAACAGGGCCATACATTACTTTGAAACCAGTTAGTTTTGTAACCATATGGGCACTTATTCCCGGAGCACCTAATTGGGGCAGGATCAGATTTCTGTGACTAATGACTTCCATTAAATTTGTTCTTACAATTTTCTTTATCAATTCTTCAGTTCCAAATGTTCCTTTACCCGCAGCACACCAGACATTAATGCCAAAGGTGTCTAAGACAAGAATCCAGAGATCCAGATCTGCTAATTCTTTACGGACAGCATCAAAAGTCAGTTTGTAATTTGATGTGACCAGTACCTGCGAATAAGGAGTGGGATCCCCTATCGCGTATAAACCTGGTTCAACTTTATAATTCATTCTGTTGATATTTAGTCTTGTTTTTATTGCACCTATTTTGTCGGCTTTAGTTAAAGAGCTGCTGACTCTGGGTATTTTACCAATTACTGTATCAATATAGTCGATAACGTAGGCAGGTTTTTGCTTTGGTTTAGTATCGCAGGAATTGCATCCATCAGACTTGGATTGTTTAGCCATAACAGATGGGGGATTGCTAGTTTTTCTAATTGCTTTCATTTTCGTTTACTCCACAACAAGCATTAAACAATAATTTAATTTTTGTACTCAAAGTGTTAACTTTTTTCAGATCTTCCTGATATTGGGCATCATTTTTGAGCCATTCGGATACCTGAGCCAAGATTAGTTTCAATTCATTAGTATATTCATTATCTGCAATTTGATAGTAACTCCATTTTTTGTCCTTTGTAGCCGAGATCAACCTGGCTTGTCTAAGAAGCCTGAGCTGTTGTGAAATTCTGGGTTGAGCCATATCGAGAATTACAAAGATTTCACAAACACAGAGTTTTTTTTGGTGTAAAAGAAGCAGAATTCTGAGTCTTGTTTTATCAGAAAGGAGACTGAAGATATTGGTTAAATCATCCATATGACCTCCGGGCATTCATGTATGCAAATATATGCATATGAGAATAACTGTCAAGTGGTTTTTGGATTATTCTCAATTTCCTTTTTACATTTCATCAGAAATCGTTCTTTTTAGATGGATTACCTGAGTAGTTACGGTACTCACTCTTATTTCATCTCTTCCCATAAATTAACAAAGTCTGTTATTAACTCGGGTTTTTTGGTTACAAACATTTCAATAATCCTGCTACCGCCTTCATAAAAGATGGTTCTATCCCAGTCACCATTCATTTTGGATTCCTTTTTATTGTATCCATATGCCAGTCGGAGTTTATTTTCTAACCATCGAGCAGAGCCTTCCTTGAATTCCTGCCAGCACAAATATTCCCATTGTTCATTTGTCAGGAGCATTTTTATCTTTGTACGGTAGTTCTGAGCCAACTCTTTGTTGTCCAGTAACGTAGCATCAATCATTTCTTTATAGAGTTTTTGGAATTCAGGTTTTTCATAAGGGAATGGATAATTCAACTCCCACATCCAATCCTGCTTTTGCATGGCAGTCTGATAAATCTTAAGTGAATTCTTGATTGGTACTTCGCACGTATCCCATTGATAGCAGTGTACGAATTCATGAAAAATAACCAATTCATTATCAACTGATTGAAGGACAGATGGATCGATCACACATGACATTCTATTCTCCCAGAAAGACATCGGGAAAGCGGCCTGAATGTGTTTCGGCACCTGACCTGGTTGATGCACTTTTTTTACCAATTCCCAGCCAACACTATCCCGGTATTGAAAAATGTAGTAGTCATCTTTGTGAGCAATGGTTACTGGATAATAATTCTTCCAGACGGGGTGAATTGTTTGAGCTTTCTGCTTCAAAGTATCCAACTGATTTAATTTCTTAATAAATGTTACTTCTGGTTTCGTACAGCATGCAGATAAAAATACTAAAACTACAACCCCTAAAACTATTCTGATTTTCATATTTAACCTCCAGTTAAAAACTATCATCTCTTATTATAGTGTAATGACAATGGTGGTTGGTCTGACAAAAAGTAATGTATGAGTGGGACCCAACACACCTCCCGGCTAAAGCTGTTCTCCTCTCAAGAGGAGAATTGACCTTTCAGACATTTTATACATTTTAGCTATCATATCAACAGTCAATTCATGTTTGACATGACACTATCTATCCTTCGGGGTAAGCTCACTCAGCATCCTGATCATCAATGCCGGGCATCCATAAAGAATAAATCTGGCTTTCCCGGAGATATAAGTGTAGGTAAACTTTGCTTCTCCTTCTGAATCATCTTTATTGTTGATAATGTTCAATAAAGCAGAACTAACTTTGTTGGCTTCTTCTTTATCGGTAAAAACACAGTCAATAATTGTGCAAACCTGAAATTTATTCTGATCGTTCTGCAGATCATTCTGAATAAAATTCTGTGCCATTTTGTCCCAACTGCTTCTTAAGTCATCAACAACTTCATCTTTCCGGAATAGTTGATTAATATCATCAGTATCTATTCGCCATGCTCCGCCAATTTTGACAGCAGACAGTTTATTGGCTTTGATGTAGCGATGAATTGTTCTGATATGCACAGAGAGCATTTCGGCAGTTTCTGCGATAGTAAGTAAACTCACATTGACACCTCTTGACATACTATGACAGATAATGGCATAAGTTGTCAAGAAGAATTTTTAAATGTCATTTCTATTGTCTTAACCCGAACTGTGCAGTAGAATCTTTACAATCTGGCTGAATCTAGTGAATTTGAAGGACTTACAATCTCACTCACCATATATTTATTATATAACTTCGTTCGATTGCAAACCTTCATTCTTCACGATCTTCGACCCAGCTTGCAAACCTCTACTACACAATCCGGGTTTAAAATAATTTTAAAAAAGAGTTTGACATGCTTGGCAGCATAAGGTATAAGCATAAAATATCAAAAGCTTTTGAGAGTAAAACACCCGATGGGTGAGAGGAGATAATGATGAATTATGAACAAAGAGTTCAGGAAGCTCTGGACTTCATCGAAGAGCATTTAGTGCACGAAATGACTCTGGAAGATGTGGCCGATAAAGCTAATTTCTCCCTGTTCTATTTTCACAGGATCTTTAAAGCATATCTGGGTCTGAGCCTGAAAGAATATATCAGACGCCGAAGATTGTCAGAATCAGCCAAAGAACTTGTTTTTACTCACAAGCCCATCAAAACAATCGCCCTTTCGTATCAGTTCGAATCACAGGAAGCTTTTACCAGAGCTTTCTCCAAAGAGTTTGAAATCACACCCGGCAAACTGAGGCAGACGCAGTTTCCCTTCAGTTATCAACGTCCGGTTAACCTGATTAAAAGCAAAAGAAAAGGAGTCTTAATGAAACCCGAGATCGTAATCAAAAAAGAATTTAAAGTTGTAGGGATGATCACTGTCAGTACCCAAAAAAATAATACTATACCTCAGTTATGGGACAAATTTCACAAGAGAGGTAAAGAGATCAAGAATGCTAAAGGACACAATTGTTATGGGATTTGTTTCTTTATGGAAGATGAGAATTATTCTGAAGATACACCTTTCTCATATATGGCTGGTGTTGAAGTAGATGAGTTTGTTGATGTACCTGCAGGAATGGAAACTCATGTCATGAAAGAACAGAAATATGCTGTATTTACCCATGAAGGTGCATTGGATACACTCCACCAAACATATAGAAATATCTATTCCAAATGGATGGATGAAAACAATCTGGAACCGGCTAAAGCTGATGACTTCGAACTATACGGCGAAGATTTCAAATTTGGCGAACCCGAGTCAAAAATGTATATATATGTGCCGGTTAGGGGTTAGTGGTTAATAGTAAACAGTAAACAGAAAACAGTGATTTATAGGGGCGGATGTGAGTTCGCCCTTACGATCTTGGGATTAAATAAAAATAATTTGACTTCTCCGGACTACAATTTTACAATGTCATTATTATGGTTAAAAATAAAGTAGTGTATTTGGAAGGATCAAAATCGATATTGAATCGCTTACTGATAATAGCGTCATTACAGAAGCAAAATATCCATATCCTTAATCCTGCTTACAATCAGGATATTTTGACAATGCTGGCATGTTTGAGCAGTTTTGCTTTGAAGTCAGAGAAGACAGAGCGATCCTTGTATTTGAAACCATTTACGCCAAATAGTTTTAATCATGAGCTATATGTTCATGATTCAGCAACAGCTCTCCGATTTGTCTTATCCAGAATGGCCTGTGAGCCGGGTCATTATTTCCAGCTTGATGTTTCCTCACAACTGAGTAAAAGACCAATACAGGAATTGATTCAAAATCTGCGACAATTAGGAGCAATTATTCCCCGGATAGAATTTCCTCTGGAAATTGGCGGGGTTAAACTTAAAGGTGGTGAGATCGAACTGGATGCTTCTATCAGTAGTCAATATCTAAGCTCACTTCTGCTTATAGCCCCAAGAATTAACACAGCGTTGACTTTAAATCTTACAGGGAAGACTGTTTCTGTATCTTACTTGGAGATGACCCGCAAACTTATGCAGCAATGTGGAATAAAAACTGAATATTCTGGTTGTAAACTCTTTATTCAGGAGGGACAGGAATACCATTTACCGGATACTTTTGAGATTGAACCCGATCTTTCATCAGCTTGTTATTTTTGGGCCTTATCAGCTTTGACAGGAAAAGAAATTCCAGTCTGGTATCCTCACAGAGAAAGTTTGCAGGCAGATCATGACTTTTTGAATGTATTACAGGAAATGGGCTGCAAAGTTATCCAGGCTAACGAAACAATTTCAGTTCAGGGGAATCAGCTTCGTAGTGTAGATATCGATATGAATTCAATGCCGGATCAGGTACCAACCTTAGCCATGCTTGGGTTGTTTGCGGACAATCCGGTTAAAATCAGGAATGTTTCTCAGTTGAAATATAAAGAATCCAATCGATTGGATGCCCTGCTAACACAGTTACCCAAACTCGGTGCAAAAGTTGTTTATGAGAATGATATTCTGACTGTCTATCCGTTGAATAAAGAAATTCCCAATTGCTTGTTAAACACCTATAATGATCACAGACTGGCCATGACTTACTCTTTATTGAAAACAGTTCATCCCCAAATTGAAATTGATGATTTGAAAAGTGTAGGAAAATCTTATCCGGCGTTTTTACAGGATCTGGATGAAGTTTTAAATGATGATGAAGGCTGAATCCCGGGAAATTGATAAATGAGAGAGACGGATGGGACGGCTAATAGAACGCGGATGAAGCAGATTAGGCTAAAGAGGACAAGGAATAATGTCTGAAAACATGACCTACAGTTAAACCCGAACTGTGCAGTAGAATCTTTACAATCTGGCTGAAACTAGTGAATTTGAAGGCTTACAATCTCACTCACCATATATTTATTATATAACCTCGTTCGATTGCAAACCT
>CAYQPF010000224.1:0-6443 GCA_964419225.1 uncultured Candidatus Cloacimonadota bacterium
GACTGATAATTGTTCTTGGGAACAAGGATACAAAATTGATCGGAAAATTGGAACTGAGAATTGGGAAATAGCATACAAAACAGTCAGTTCCAATAGTTTTAGTGATACAGAGGTAACATACAACACAACTATCCAATTTCGAGTTTATGCTTATCATCAGGATTTGGTGTCCGGGTCAACTGAGAATTCTATTACACCTATTTTCCCAGCACCGACGAATCTTGTTTTACAGCAAATGTCACCATCATCGATAAAACTTACCTGGGCAGATAATTGCCTTTGGGAGCAAGGCTATAAGATAGACAGGAAAGTGGGAACAGGAACTTGGCAAATTGCATATCAGACTACCAAAGAAAATGTTAACACTTTTACAGACACGAATGCACCATTGAATCAAACAATTGAATATAGGGTATATACATATTTTTACAACATTCACAGTTCAACTATTAATAACACTATTACTACTACATTCAATTCTCCAACAAATTTGACAACAAATTTATTATCTGCTTTTTCTGTCCAGTTATCATGGACAGACAACAGTACATGGGAACAGGGCTATCGTATTGATAGAAAATCTGGAAACAATAACTGGGAAATTAATTATCATGAAACATTGTCAAATATTTCCACTTTTATTGACTATGATTTAGTACATAATACACAATATCTTTATAGAATTTATGGATTTTTTGATAATGTCTTTTCAGGCTATAGTAATATCATAAGTATTAGTACGACTTCCGAAAATTTTATTCTTGTGCAGGGTGGCACATTTCAAATGGGTTCAGATGATTCAATGTTTTCTCAACCAGTTCATCAAGTGGATGTTTCCACATTTTATATTAGTAAATATGAGGTTACTCAATCAGAATATCAAAGTATAATGAATATAAATCCATCTTATTTCGATGAAATCATAAATGGACCTGTAGATTGCACTAATTGGTATAATGCTATAGAATATTGCAATAAACGCAGCATTATTGAAGGATTAACACCGAACTATTCTTATGATAATTATGGCACTAACCCTATTAATTGGCCCATTGGGTGGAATTTAGACAACCTTAATCATATAAATATCACCTGTGATTGGAATGCAAATGGCTACAGATTACCTTCAGAAGCAGAATGGGAGTTTACCGCTCGTGGTGGCAGCCAAACTCATAATTTTATGTACAGTGGTAGTAATAACATAAACGAAGTAGCATGGTGGGGGGATATTGTAGGGAATTCTGATAGAACTACACACAATATTGGAACATTACAGGCCAATGAACTGGGAATTTACGACATGAGCGGTAATGTATATGAATGGTGTTGGGATATCTCAGGTAATTATTCAGGTGGTTATCAAATAGACCCGCATGGAACAGCAAGCGGTGATAATCGCATTTCACGTGGTGGAAGTTGGTACTATCCAAGTCCATATTGTGCCGTATATTACAGGATTATGGATTTTCCAAATATTTATGGCAATTATGATATGGGGTTCCGCCTTTGTAGAAGTTTCCAGTACCCTTGATCAAGGATTTCGGGACATTGTCAGAATCATAGATGCTTTTTAGTAAATGGACAGATGTGAGATATGTTTAATAAAACCTAAACAACTTTGAAGGAGTAAATATGAGCTTGTATAAATATATGGCTTGGAACTTAAACACAATTTCATTGATAGTAAATAATCAACTCTATTTTTCATCACCATGCTTGTTCAATGATCCCCAAGACACTCATTTCAAAATCTCATTCAGCAAGCCAGCATTATACTATCAGAAGATTTTAAAAAGGTTAACAAATTCGGATAGTTGTAAACAACTTCTTATACAAATTCTACTCAACAAAAATTCCAAATATTCTTCTGAAGCTCCTCAATTTAGTTTGGAGGAACTTGTAAAAATTTATTCGAGCAAGTTTAAAACTTATTATTTACTAGCATGCTTCAGCGAGCGAAATGATAGTGTGATTATGTATTCTCATTATGCAGATAATCATAAAGGTATATGTCTGGAATTCGATCAGGACGATTTAATAACAGATAAAGAAATTTGCGAATTTGTTGAGGTAGTCTATTCTAAAAAAGTTTTTACTGTTGATTATTTTGAATTTATTAAGGAGAAAAATCACTTAAAATGTTATTCGACAAAACATAAGGATTGGGCATATGAAAAAGAAGTTAGGTGCTTAATAAACAATATTAATTTCAAAGAGAAGAGAAATGATAATACTGGTAAACTTGTAAACATCAATTCCTCTGCAATCAAATCAATTATTATGGGTAACAATATGAAACCAGATCAAAAAAATGTCCTTAAAAATATTCTTAGAGGAATTCAGTTTCAAGGGAAATTGTTCCAAGCTATTATTAAAAACAATGACTATGGAATTGACTTTGAGGAGATGGATTTTAAACTTTGATGACTTCGGCAAAATTACTTTACTGTATATTAAATACTTATTTATGGGATAGTCTCCAAAACAAATTATATTGTTAAAACAAACAGGAGATTGAAATGGAAAATTTTTCACAAAAGACACTTGAAGAAATTAAGTACTATGTTTATTGTTTAAGAGACCCCAGAACAGAAAAAATCTTTTATATTGGCAAAGGAAAAGAAAACAGAATTTTTCAACATTTAAAATGTGCTATCCAACAAGAAACTGAATCCGATAAGCTAAACCAGATTCGAGAAATCATTGAAAATAACCATGAAGTTGAACACTACATTTTAAGGCACGGGTTAGAGGAAAAAGAAGCATTCCAAATTGAAGCAATCCTAATTGACTTGTTTCAGACTTTTTCGGATATTTCCAATATTGTGAGAGGATTTGATTCTTTAGACAGAGGAATAAAAACAGCAGCAGATGTCGAATCTTATTATTCTGCACAACCGATTTATAAAAAAGAATTTAGGCATAAAGTCATACTCATAAACATAAACAAATCCTATAAGCATTCTAATTGTGATGTTTATGAAGCAACAAGAAAATCATGGGCTATGAAAATAGAAAAAGCAGAAGAGGCTGAATATGTTCTGAGTGAGTACAAGGGAGTTATAAGAAAAATCTATAAACCCGAAAGATGGTTTAAAAACGACGCCAATAAAAGATGCTTTTTTGAGGGAGTTGAAGTTAAAGATAGTGGAATTCTGAATTATTATTTAAACAAGCAATATAAAGATAAACAACAAGGACAAGCTAATCCGATTCTTTACATTTACCCAACAGATGAACAAATAAATCAACTCAATGCGGTGAAAACAATTAGCAAGAATGATATTAAGCATAAAGTCATTCTTATCAATATAAGCAAATCTTACAATCCCTCGATAGATCCTTATGAAGCAACTAGGAAGTCCTGGGTGATGAAGAAGGAAAAAGCAGAAGAAGCTGAATATGTTTTTAGCGAATACAGAGGAGTTATTAAAAAGATCTATCAACCTACTCATTGGTATAAAACTGAAGATAATAAAAGATGTTTTTTTGAAGGAATAGAAGTTACTGATAGAAAAATCCTTGAGTTATATTTGAACAAACAATATGCAGACAAAAAGAGGGGGCAAGCTAATCCCATACAATATATAATAAATTAGCTAAAACGTCTCATATCAAGTCAGAAAGGATGTTTGAAGATAATATTGGATTTATCTCATTTGTAATTAAGTTTACTTTTCAAGAGTAACCAAGATGAAAAAGAATTTTGGAAAAGGGAACGGATTCAAACTGTTCCCTACTTCTAATCCTGCAAATTCAATAATCATAAGAATCTTAGTTCAGATAAGGAGATAGGAACTGACAAATAATATTGTTCAGCATATAATTTGAAATCAACTTTTGTTTAACTTCAAAGGATTTGTTAATCTGATTTGAGAATCCACTTGACAATCTATTAAATGATTTTCAAATAAAAAAAAATCCAAAGAGGGTATGATGATTAGAATTAAAATCTCCAGACTTTTTAATCAATTTGACTATAATATAACCTTAAAGACTGAGGGATTGACTATCTTAACCGGACCCAACGGGTATGGGAAAACTACCATATTGAAAATCATTAATGCTGTTTATCAGAAGAATGTTTTCTTTTTCTTATTGTTACCCTTTTCTGGAATTGTCATTGAGTCTGAGAATCAAAGTGCTTATATAATTAAAAAGACATCGAAAAGAAGTATTGAAATCATTTATGGGGATTTCAAGCAGAGCTACCACCAAGAAGATATGTCAAAAATTCTAAAAAACATTCTTATGGATTATCCTATGCATGATTACAGAAATGAGTTATCTCACTTCAATGGATATGGAGAGAATCTGTCACCAATGGAGAGATTTGTAACAGAATTTTATGAAAATGATTTTGACTTGAAGAAAGACATTTTCTTTAAAAAGCTGCCTAATGTTTTTGATGTTTATCTGATTAAAGAACAAAGATTAGTCAAAAATCATTATTTTGGAGATCAAAGAAACAGGTATAGAGAAAAAAGCTCAATTACAAATTATAGTTTAAGTATTGAAAACTATGCAAAAGAGTTGGCGGGTAAATTGAAGAATTTACAGGCAGAAGCAGCAGTATTAGGACAGAGTCTTGATAGTACATTTCCCACCAGATTATTTAATCAAACAGAGAAGATTTCCGAGACGGAATTTAAGCATAGATATGATAAAGTCAGAGATAAACTGAAAAGAATGAGTAAACTGGGTTTATCTGAAGTAAGCAAAGGTGATCAGCCATCTTATAATGAAGAGAACTCTAAAGCATTGGCAGTTTATTTAAATGATACGGAAAAGAAAATGGAGATCTTTGATCCTTTCTTAGAGAAACTGGAACTATTTGCAGGAATAATCCACAATAGAGGTTTTACGAACAAAGCACTGGTTATTTCTCCAGAAGTTGGCTTCAATTTTAAAGCATCCGGCAACGGAAACCTGGTCTTATCTCAATTATCTTCAGGTGAACAACATGAAGTCGTGATGATTTATGAATTATTGTTTAGAGCAGAAGAGAATGCTTTAGTACTCATAGATGAGCCGGAAATGTCTTTGCATGTTGTTTGGCAGCAGGAATTCCTGAATGACATCTTAAAGTTGATCAAGCTCAAGAAGTTTAATGTAATAGTAGCGACTCACTCTCCACAAATTATCAATGACAAATGGGATATGACTATTGATCTGGGAGATTTGATCAGTGAGTCTAAAGAATAGTCTTAACCTTAATTCCATCACAAATGAAATAAGGATGAGTGTCCATCATCCAACAGGCAAAAGGTATATCTGGGTTATTGTGGAAGGAGAGGATGACAGGAAAGCTTACCGTAATTTCTTGAAAGACAATGTAAAGATCAGAGTTTCTGAAGGGAATACCAAACTAATTACCATAATTGATCAACTAAATGACTTGAGTCACAGGATAATCGGGATATTTGATGCGGACTTTGCTCACATAATACACAACTATGAATATAGAAGAGATAATACGTTTTTCACAGACTTACATGATTTGGAAATGATGATGATCTCATCTGATAAAACAATGAAGAAGATCGCTAATGAATATTTAGCAGAGAACAATTTCCAGCGGATAAGACAAGCATTGCTTGTTTCTTTGAAGTTCATGAGTTGCTTGAAATTACTAAATGATCTTGGAAATGCTGAATATAATTTTAAAGGTTTAGGATTAAACCCATATTTCAACCCAGCAAGTTATCAATTTGACAATATGGAATATTTAAGAGTAATTTTATTGCGTTCTCCAAACAAAAACTGTGTAATATCTTTAGATGAAATCAATGAACGGAATGATTCGCTTGACTCAACCCTGGAAATGTTATATTTATTGTGTAATGGACATGATTTTCTGGAAATATTGCTTGCCTATATGAATCAAACGATAGGTCAGGGTGTAAGTTTGGCAAGATTAGAATCATCTTTTAGGCTTGCCTATGAATACAAAGAATTCAAGAAAACAAGTTTATGCAAAGATCTGAAGGAATGGTCGAAACAGAATTCATTTGCTTTGTTGAAGTGACGATAATCTTTTGTCCCTGAAGGGGACAAAGGAATTGTGGGCATTGTTCTGGCAGTTAAAACTGTCCAGCTAAAATCTGGCGTCCTAACGGACGGGAAAGTTCTATCCGAAATGGGCCATTTCGGCTCCAGATACATGGGCAAGCTGCCCAAGCTCCCATCGAAAAGCATTAAAGGCGAACACACAGGTTCGCCCCTACGAGAAAGATGCACTTGGGCAAATGATTATTTGCCCCTACAGATTTAGAGATGATACCAACTGAGACGCAAATATGCGTCTCTACATGAATACCGGAACGGTTTCGAACAGTTCCCTACTTCTAATCCTATAATCTAATAATCCTAAGAATCCTAATTCAGATAAACCCGAACTGTGCAGTAGAATCTTCACAATCTGGCTGAAGCTAATGAATTTG
>CAYQPF010000225.1:0-6425 GCA_964419225.1 uncultured Candidatus Cloacimonadota bacterium
ACACCGGTGCAAATATCTCCATCTTGGGAGCGACAACAACAATACTCCAACCCTTGCTGAAAGGGGTATAAAAGAATACCGATTTCTTCTTGGTTATGGGATCTTTAGCTTCAATAAAGCCCTCTTTGCCCTGCAATAATTCTTCTGATAACTTCTTCAACTCTTCATTTTTTAAACTGTCTGCAAAAGCTCCTAGTGTTTTTTTACCAATGAATTCCTTTTGGGGATAGGATACAAATGTTCCATTCTTACTTAAAACAAAAGCATATCCAGTCTTAAATACTTTCAATTCCCTTACAATTTTATGGATAAAATCCAAAGTTATATCGCCACCCACAATCCCTTTAAACTCTCCGTTAACTAAGATGGGCTGTACAATAGAAGCCATTAAGATATGAATATCAGGATCTTCATAAGGATCTGCCAAATACTCTTTCAAACTTTCCCGGGGACCTGTATAGTAATCCAAAGAATCATAAGCAGATCCGGTTACATCATCACTGACTGAAGATACAACAGCTCCGTCTTTATAATAGAACCAGGGACAAAAACGCCCCCAATTATCCGTCATCATCTCCGAGTTACCTTTATAATCCTCGTCTTTCCCGTCCAAAGCATTCTTCTCATAAATAATATAGATCCCTTGAAAAGCTTTGTTTTGCTCAACAATATACTTATTTAGCTTTATTATATCGGCTCTGCTTTTCCCGGCTTCACTCTCTAATATATTTGATACTCCCTTAAGATAATTGAAATTTGATTGAAATGCTTCCTCAAAATTGTTCGCATAAAGTTTTGTTAAGTTTTTACAATTCTGATAAGATAAATCTTTAGCTGTATGTTGTATCTGAATTAATGCAAATACTATAAAAAACACGAATATTATCAATATTAATACCGAGAAATACTTTATCATTCTTATCTTGATGCTTTTACTTTTCATAACCTTCCTCCATAACTATTCCAAAATCTTATAATTAGACAAATAGACAAGCTTTTTTATTTTTTTTATAAGATAAGTACTGCTTAAAATCTGGATTGAGCACCAGAAGTTTGCAAATGAAAGAGGTTATTAATTAATATAACGTAACTACTCACGTAGTTCCTGACTTAATTAATCCTCAACCTCTTAATCTGATTATTTTACTACTGTGTTATAAACTCCACTGCAAAACAATATAGATTTATTATTCATGTGTCAGTATATGAGTATAAATAAAAAGATCTTTGTGTATGCATTTCTCCATTTCGCGTTCAATTCGGTGGACTTCGGTGGCTTAATTCTCTTCTCTTGTACCTAATACTCTGTGTTCTTTGTGAACTCTGCGAGAAAGACTCCAATCTCTTTAATGATTAAGTCCCTGAGTATTTACAATATAACGAAGGAAAGTGTTAATCTCACAAATTCTCTTTCACTTAAATCTCTCCTGCACACTGCCTACTGCCCACAGCCCACTGATATAGCTTCAGCCAGATTGTAAAGATGCTACTGCACAGTTCGACTTAAATCAATAATGATATATTAATTATTTGGAATATTTATTGCACTAATATCTTTAAGTTTATAAAGTTGAAGAGGCTCAAGATGAAAACTTTTTTTTTGCTATTTTTATTAATTTTTCCTGTTTTGTACATTCAGGCTTATGAAGTCAATCTCCATAACACTAACCAATTATTCAAAGTCACATCTTCGGGTGACGATTATTTGGATATTGAGTTTTCTCTTTCTTCATTTCAGGAAAACGTTTTTTCTTTAAATAACCAGAGCTATAAACGGATCAGTCATGACCAGGCTGGCTATTTAACGAAAGAAGGGCTGCCCGAAATCCCTGTATTCGGAACCATGATAGCCATACCTCCTTTAGTAGAAGCTTCCTTTACTATAATCAGCACTACTGAGCGAACTTTTGTAAACTACACCTTGTTCCCATATCAGTCTGATCTGGAAGACAATCCTCAGGGATTACCAATTGGTAGCAAAATGATGCTTGATGAGGAGTTCTATTCGACAAATACCTGTTATCCTACAGAAAAAGTTGTTCTGGGAAGTAAGTCTATGTTGAGGGATTTGTGTCTTTTAAATCTAAATTTCCAGCCTTTTACATACGATTCTAAAGCTAAAAAACTTAAAGTTTATGATAAAATCAAAGTCCGGATAAACTATAATCAACCAATAACAAATCTATCTTTAACAACCGAACCAAAAATATCCAGATACTTCGAGGAAATTTATCGCAGCCTTATTGTTAACTATGATCAGATTAGAGATGAACTACCTCCCTTCCAACAACCGTGCATCCTGATTGTTTATTCCAGTGGAAGCAACAATACTCTCCTAAATGGTATAAATCAACTGGTTCAATGGAAGCAGCAAAAAGGATTTGAAGTTCATACTCTGGCTATATCCTCAGCCCAGAATAACACATCTTATATTAAATCTCAAATACAAAATGCCTACGACACCTTCATAAATAAACCTGATTTTGTCATATTGGTTGGCAATCCCGGAAGTACCACCACTCCTATCGCCACTATTAATACAAGTTATGGTTATTCCAGTGGCGACGGTGATTATCCTTACACCTTTTTAACTGGCAATGACACAATAGGTGATGTCTTTATAGGACGGCTATCCGTAGATTCTGCTTCTCAATTACAAACTATTATCTCTAAAATTAAATTGTCAGAAAGAAATCCATATATGACTAGCACTGACTGGTATAATCATTCTTTACTTGTCGGAGACCCAAACTCTTCCGGTCAATCCTGTATTGATGTAAATCTCTTGATTAAAGATATGACCAGAGACTATAATCCTGCAGCAGTTTTTACTGAGATCTATGGTTCCCCTAACGGAACAAGTATTAATAATGGACTAAATCCAGGTACAATTTTTTTCAATTACCGTGGTTATGGAGGAATGAGTGGATGGGGCACTACCCAAATTGATGCTCTTACCAACATTAATAAACTCTGCAATGCCGTAATTCTAACCTGTGGTACTGGCACTATTTCAGGAAACTATCCTGCAAACACTGAGGCTTTTGTTACTGCCGGTACATCTACTAACCCAAAAGGTGCATTTACAGCTATAGGAATGTCCACATTGGCTACTCATACTGCTTTTAACAACTGTCTCTCAGTTTCTACTTTCGATGGAATTTATCATCATGGATTAAGAACAATGGGACAAGCAATGTTCTACGCCAAGCAGTTTTTATATCAAAGTTATGTCATACCAAATTTAGAAATGGCAAATTCCTTCAATCATTGGTGTAACTTAATAGGTGATCCTTCCATGGACATCCTGATGGGGGTACCTAAAACTATGAATGTAAGCTATCCCGCAGATATCCCTTTGGGGAACATTACAACAACTGTACTTGTTACAAACATTAGCAATCAACCTCTGGAAAACGCCTGGGTAACGATCTCTAACAGTGATTTATCAAGTGTTTCCACCGGATATACCAACTCCCAGGGACTGATCGTTCTCAATACCCCTCAAACTGTTACCCAAACTATGACTGTCACCGTTACCAAACCCGAATATCTGCCTCATAACGGTTCTTTCAATATAAACTCAAATCCTTGTATTGCTTATCAGTCTATGACAATTGACGATAACAACAGTAATGGAAGTCAGGGTAATGATAATGGTATCCTTAATAATGGAGAGATTGACCAATTAAACATTGTACTAAAGAATAACTACAGTGTCACAGCAGACAATGTCACTCTGACTGTTAGCTCGAATGATCCTTGGGTAACCATTTCTGGAGAACCCATTATTTATGGGTCAATCGCAGCTCAGACAGCCACAAGTGTTACTTCCGGTGTGATGATGACTGTTAATCCGGCATGTCCTGATCAACATCAGATCATCCTTAATCTTACTATAAATTCATCCTTAGGCAATTTTTCCAATACTATCCTTGTAACCTGTACTGGTTCTGATTTAGACATTCTAAGCAGTCAGGTCGTTGATAATAATAACAGTATTCTGAATCCGGGGGAAACTTGCGGACTGAAACTAACTGTCAAAAATAATGGACAAAATCTTGCAGAAAACATATCAGCTGTTTTGAGATCCTCCAACAATTACCTTATTGTGACAGATTCTCTGGCTACTTTTGGAAATATTGCTCCTCAAAATGAGAATACAAGTAACAATGATTACTTTAGTTTATCTGCCGGAGCAAGTTTGTTTAATGGACAAACTGTTCAGCTAAAAATTATATTCACTAATCCGGCAGGTTATCTGGAAGAGGAAACGATGAACCTGACTATTGGACAGACAAATGTCGCTGCTCCTTTCGGACCAGATGGCTACGGATATATTTGTTATGATTCCTGGGACACTTCTTATGAGGATCACCCCACTTATAACTGGATCGAATTAAGCAATAATCTTACCAACAGACTACCTATCAACGATATAGGTGCTAATGATGATGAAACATTAACTGTACCTCTGCCTTTTGTCTTCACTTTCTATGGTATTCCCTATCATGATGTTTCAATTTGTTCTAATGGATGGATTTCCTTTGGCCAAACTGATGCTTCTACTTTTCGAAATTATCCTTTACCTGGAGCAATGGGCCCAACACCCATTATTGCTGCCTTTTGGGATGATTTGATTATGGATACAAACAGTGGAATTTATACTTATTATGATTCTGCTAACCATGTTTTTATCATTCAATGGCAAGCGATGAGAAATGCTTTCATGACTTCAAGTTTGGAAACTTTTGAAATCGTATTGTATAATCCTCTTTTTGACCCCACTACAACTAATGATGGAAAAATTAAAATTCAATACAAAACTTTTAATAATGTTGATAGTCAGACAGGAACAAATCATGGTTGCTACAGCACCATTGGTATTCAAAATCTAACGGCAACTACAGGTCTGCAATATACCTATAATAACTCCTATTCACCAGGAGCACACCCACTTTGTGATCAATCCGCAATTTTGTTCACCGGATTACCGATTTCTTACAATGATGCTCATTTGAATATGGTGGAATCTACTCTGAATGGTATCACGAATTTATATCAATTGCTTCCTAATTCAGACTATCAGCTCGGTGTTGGCTTAATTAATCTGGGAACACAAAATGCCTTAAATGTTACCGCTATCCTTAGTTCTAACACTCCCGGAGTTACAATCACTAATGCCAGCTCTGGTTATGGTTCAATCCAGCCTGATGTTATTGGGTACAATCTTACAACTTTTAATTTTTCCTTAAACCAAAATATCCCTGCCAATGGACATATCTTATTTTCTCTACTGGTTACTTCTCAAAATGAAACTTTGACTTTTTATTTAGAATATCATATCAATACATCTGCTGTTTCGCCAGGAAGAATTACCTTTAATGATCTGTCTGGAAACTATAATGGAATTCCTGATCCGGGAGAAACTATTGATATGGCACTTGAAATGGTTAACAATAATCAGTTTGACTCCCCGGCAATTACTATTCAATTATCATCTACCAGTCCTTTTATCGTGTTTAATACAAATAATATTTACTATGGCTCTCTAAGAAGTGGAGAAAGATACCAGAAAAACTGGAGTGTCTCAATAATTGGCACTCCCCCTCAAAGCTATGTTATCCCCGTTAATGTCATTTCTTTCATCAATGATACTCCCCTGGACACTTCTCTGGTTAACATTCCAATCAATTCTCAAAACCAATTACTGACCCAAAACTTTAACACCTGGCTTCCCTCAGGATGGTCCATTAGCGATCACGAAGCTAATTGGCAATCAAGTCCCACAGCCCTTGCCGGAGGAACTGCTCCGGAAGCTCGTTTCTCCTACTTTCCTACCTTTACAGGGACAAGCCGTCTTATCTCACCAACTTTTAATCTGGTAAGTTACAGTAATTTATCTCTAACCTTTAAACTGCATGTTGATACTTTCCAACCGGATGGGGGTTTTGAACTTGGACTTGCCATAAAGACGGACACCTGCGATTGGACGACCCTCTGGTCTATTTTGCCTACAAATGATGTTCCAGCTCAAACAATTATCGTGCCCATCCCTCAAGACTATGCCAGTCAGGCCAATATCCAATTTTGCTGGTATCTTACCGGAAGTACCTACTATTTGAATTACTGGTATTTAGACAATGTCACCTTAACAGGAGTATCCGGGAATACAGCCATTATTAGCGGAATAGTAACAAATGCCGGAGATCTGGAGAATGTCCGAATTATTGCAAACAACTATACAACGGTACCCAATCCCGATGGTTCTTATAGATTTATCCTTCCAGCAGGAAGTTACTCTTCTATCATTTCTGAAGCTCCAGGATACTCAGGAACAGGTTTTTCTAATGTAACCTTGAATACTAATGATAATCTAAATGCTTTTAATTTTAATCTGGATTTCCTCCCTCATCCTAAGAATC
>CAYQPF010000226.1:0-6363 GCA_964419225.1 uncultured Candidatus Cloacimonadota bacterium
CGAAGAGATCACCAACTTGGCCGACCATTCCGGCACATATTGCTGCTTTTATAGCGTGTTCTAAAGATATTTTTTCCGGCAGGAAGTGGTGAATCAGATAAGCTCCCAAAATACAAAAAACAATACCACCGACAAATCCTTCGATTGATTTTTTGGGACTTGCCTGAAAGAACCCGCGATGCTTACCAAGAGTCATGCCGATAAAATAGGCAAAAGTATCTGTGACCCAGATCAGGACAACCAGGCTGAGTAAAAGGTATGCTCCATGCGTTAGATTATGGATTTTAAAGATAAAGAAAGCAAATAAAGTTGGATAGATAAAAGTGAAAACGGAAGCAGATATTCTACTGAGTGCATCATCGAGGTTATTACTGAAAATATCTTTGGAAATCAGCAGGATAAAGCTTAGCAAGAATATCAGAAATACCTGTGATTGTTCCAAACGGAAAAGAGCAAACAGAAAGCAGAGGTTGGCAACTATTAAAAAATAACTAAGTTCAACACCTTTATTGCGAAGCATGTGAATCAGTTCCCAGGTGCCGATACCGGAAACAAAGCAGAGAAAAGAGAGCAGATATAAATCACCTTTATAAAAACAGAATAAGAGAACCGGAATAAAAATGAGTGCTACTAAAACTCTAATAAGAAAATTCACTATATGCCTCCAAATCTGCGGTTACGGTGCTGGTATTCGAGAATAGCTGTTAAAAATTCCTTACGTCTGAAATCAGGCCAGAGTGTTTTGGTGAACCACAGTTCTGAGTAGGCACTTTGCCAGAGAAGGAAATTGGAAAGTCTTTGTTCACCACTGGTTCTGATGATCAGATCAGGATCGGGAATGGCAGCGGTATAGAGGTTCTTTGTAATCATATCTTCGGAGATAAAATTCCCGTTAATAGCACCTTCTCTCATGAATTCAATAATGTTGTTAACGGCATCGACGATTTCTTTACGGCCACCGTAGTTCATGGCGATGGTGAATTGCAGGCCGGTATTGTTCCAAGAGGTTTTGCTGATTTCATCCAGTTTTTCTCTGTAAGCGGTGGGGAGTCCTTCGGTAGTGCCGATGAATTTGATGCTCACATTGTTCTTAATTAGTCCTCTGATTTCTTTCATCAAAGACTCCATGATCAACTTGAGTAAACCGGTAACTTCTTCTTCGGGACGACGCCAATTTTCGGTGGAAAAGCCGTAGATAGTCAAGTGTTTAAGTCCAATTTCAGAGGAGAATTCGACGATATCTTTGAGAGAATCGACACCTTTTTTGTGGCCATATAGGCGGTTGGCATTACGAGACTGGGCCCA
This sequence comes from uncultured Candidatus Cloacimonadota bacterium, assembly GCA_964419225.1. GTDB lineage: Bacteria > Cloacimonadota > Cloacimonadia > Cloacimonadales > CAYQPF01 > CAYQPF01. The sequence goes on from CAYQPF010000226.1 coordinate 1,306, forward strand.
GCGTCCATTACCGTCTGTGATGATGGCAATGTGGTTGGGTAAGGTTTCTTTATCTAATTGCGTTAATAAAGTTTTCATTTTATTTTTTTTCCTGCTTTTCCATAGCTTTTAGTTTTAGGAAAGCGTTGATAAATCCGTCTAATTCTCCATCCATGACAATACTAGTATTGCCAATTTCGAAATTGGTTCGATGATCTTTGACCATTTGATAGGGTTGAAAGACATAGGAGCGGATTTGATTACCCCAGCCAATTTCTGTTTTAGAGCTTTCACGCTCTGCTTTTTCGGCTTCTTTTTGTTCTTCTGCCAATTGATACAATCTTGATTTGAGCATCTTCATGGCAGTTTCTCTATTCTGGGTTTGGGATCTTTCATTTTGGCATTGGGCAACAATTCCGGTGGGTATGTGAGTGATTCTCACAGCAGAGTCGGTAGTGTTCACATGCTGACCGCCTGCACCGCTGGCACGGTAGGTATCGATTCTCAAGTCGGCAGGATTAACATCAATTTCAATTTCTTCTTCCACAAAGGGATAAACGAAGATGGAAGTAAAGGAAGTTTGTCTTTTGCCTTGAGCATTAAAGGGCGACATACGCACGAGGCGGTGAATACCGCTTTCGCCTTTGAGGAAGCCATAAGCTTTATCGCCGATGATTTCGATGGTAGCACTCTTGATTCCGGCTTCTTCTCCGGCGAGAATATCTACAATTTTAAATTCATATTTGGATTTTTCAGCCCAGCGTTTATACATTCTCAAGAGCATTTCAGCCCAGTCCTGAGACTCAGTTCCGCCGGCACCGGGGTGGATGGTCAAAATAGCGTTGCAGTTATCAAATTTTCCATCGAGGAGGAACAAGTTTTCCAGTCTTTCAATTTCCAGGGAATATTCTTTAGCTTTTTCCATAGCTTCCAAGAAGAGTTGGTCGTTGAATTCTTCTTCGAGGAGGAGTTGATAAGTTTGGAGATCTTCGCTTAGGGTTTGCAGTTTTTTATCTTTTTCTATTTCAGCGGTCAGCAGACTGATGTCTTTATTGACTTTTTTAGCGTTAGTCTGGTCGTTCCAGAACGCGGGTTCGTGGGTCAGTTCTTCGAGTTCTTCTCTCTTTTGGCTGAGAGTATCTGCGTCAAAGATACCTCCGCAGTTCATCTATTTTAGTGATGAGAGCCTGAGCTTCTCTAGTATAATCGACAATCTCCATAAATCCTACCTCTTTTAATACTTTATCCTAAGTGGATAAATTTTAGAAACTCTTATTTTTTGCAAGAGATATTTCGGTAGAGGGTTTTAAATGAGTAAATATAGGCACAATTGATTATTTAGGCGGAATAGGAGAAAAAAAAACTTGATTAAAATTCTTGACGGATTATTATATATAATAAGTAGTTCAGCAAATAATTTGAATGTAATCAGTTTCTTATCAGGAGAGTGATGATGGTAAGTAAGGCTCAAAAGATCAGACTTGGCATTTTTCTGGCAATCAGTAGTTTTATGCTATTAGCCTTTATAGGTGTAGTGGCGGGTAACAGGCTTTTGGAAAAGCGGGATATTTATTATATAGTATATAATGATGTCTCGGTAAACGGGCTTCAGGTAGGTGGTCAGGTTAAGTATCATGGTATTCAGGTAGGCCGGATCGATGATATCAAGATATCTAAGGATGATGTCAGCAAGATCATTGTCACGATCAGTGTTTCAGCGGGGACACCTGTCATGAGTGATGTGGAGGCGACTCTTGTGCCTGTGGGTATTACCGGTCTGAAGCAGGTTGAGCTTACGGGTGGAACTGCTAAAGGTACTTTGTTGAAGCCAAAGTCGTTTATACGTCCGGGATTATCTTTCTTTGACAACATTACAGGAAAAGCGGAAGTAGTAGCTGCGAAAGTCGAATTGATGATGACCAATCTTAATCTACTTTTAGGAGGAGAAAACCAGAAGCGTTTCAGCAGTATTTTATCAAATGTTGACTCTTTGATAGCTGAAAACCGGAAACCAATCTCCAAAACAGTAGCTCATGTTGATTCGATTACTTACAATTTGCAGAAGACAACTGAATCTGCACAAGTTGCTATGGAGCAATTCAAGAAAATCATTACTTCTCCGGAAATAACCAGAACGATAAAGAACACAGCGAAGTTTTCGGATAATCTGGCTCAGGTAGATTTAGCTACTACCATAGATAATGCCAATCAAACCATTACCAAGCTTAATCAGGCAGTTGATCAGGCTAATGTTACGCTGGGTCGTCTGGACTTGACAGTGCAGAAGAACAGACCGGAGATCAATGCCATTATTGAGAATTTGCGAGCAATAACAGAGAATCTGAATGAGTTTTCCCGGATGTTATCTGAAGATCCGTCCATATTACTCAAATCCAAGAAAAGAAATTAGAGGAGTCTGAGATATGAAACATTCCCTCCAGCTATTAATCCTTGTTTTCATTATCCTGTTTTTAACAGGTTGTGGAACAATAAATATTCCTACAACGAACTATTATATTCTGGAGTATAAGAATTCTTCAGAAAATCCTGATTTAAAGCAAAAGCAGAAATTAAATTATGTAGTAAATGTTCAGGATGCCAAAGTATCAGGCTCTTATTACAGAAATCAGATTGTGATGAGGACATCGGATAATCAAATCACATATATGGATTATGATCTTTGGGCATCGAAGCTCTCTACTACTGTACCGGATTTGATATCCACCAGAGCAAACAGGTATAATTTTTTTTCCAGATGCAGCAGAAATTACGATGAAAAGTCCGATTATGAGATATTAACAACAATTTCTAATCTGGAAATGATCAACTACTCCGGTAAAAGATCAGCTCATGTTTATATGGAAATTGCTTTGCATCGTTTATCTGATAATAGAATTGTTGTTGTCCACAGTTTTAATAAAAGTAAAGAGCTTTATGATGATAACATGGCGAATTTTGTCTTTGCTATTAATGAAATAATCATGACAGAAACAGATAATTTCTTTAAAAAAACTCTTAATCATTTAGTAAGTGCCAAAGATGAAGCTAATCCAATTACACAGGATCTATTAACACAAGAGGATAACGAGATCACTTATCAGGCCTCTGAAGACACAACCAATACGAACATGGGATCTCTCTATTTACCTGCACTAACCAACAGCGAATTGGAACCCACCTACACTATTTTCAATCCATCTACAAATGAAACAAACACAGATTATAAAATGGGGCAGGAAGTAAGCTTGCTTCCAGGAACATATACAATTTACTATGGGAGTGCACCACAGTCTGAGCAAATGTTTAAATTAATTGATATAAGGCCTGGTAGTAAAACAATAATGACACCTGACTGGGGTTGTCTCAGGATCAATGTATTTAATGAGATCAGAGAGCAAATTGATTACAGATACGAAATATTTTATTTAGATTCAAAGGACAGAATCAGTATAGGCTATGGATCAGGAGTAAATGAGGGGTTGGGCCAGGAGTTATCGACCTGGGTACTGAAACCGGGGTTATACAAAATTGTAATCAACAATTATCCTAGTCAGACCTATATAGATTTTGCTACAGTAGAGGTTAAAAAGGGGATGGTGGAAGAGTTTGCCATAGTAGTTAATTCGGTCACAAAAAATCTTATTGGTGCCGGCAATATAAAATTTCAAGGCTTAGGGAGCAATAAGAACAAGAAGCGAAATTCTTTGGCCATAAATGTTAATGGCAATTTGTCGAGTTCCAATGAAACTAACAAAACCAAAAATGTCACGATAATGACACTTAATTTACAATTGGATCATCGGTATATTTACGATGTGAAGCCATTTTACATAACCTCTAAATCAATGGTAGAAACAGGGATTACCAAGGAATCACAAATTAGTCCTCATGTATCAACCGATGTATTTGACTCCAAGAACACAGGTGTAGTTTATTTATTGAAAGATATTGCAGGATTATATACCCGATTAGATTTTAATACTCATTTTCTCAACGAATATATTCATACGACAGATGAAAGAAAATACATTAAAACCTATACCGACAACACCCAGAATACAACTTATACAAAAGATTTTAAAATTAAAGATGCTTTGTATCCGCTAACTTTTAAAGAAGGGACAGGGGTAAATTTCCGTCCTTTAAACAATCATTTTATAGTTCTGAATCTGAGAGGCGGAATAGGATTCAGACAGGTTTTAAACAACAATACTTTCAATAAAGTTACTGAAGTTACGGATTCACTGGGTACTGTTTACTATTATAGTGAGCTTTCTTCGATCAAGGAAAAAGGCTGGGAGATGTCTCTTGTTTCTAATGGTCAGGTTGGTTGGCTGAATTATATTGTTAATGGTGATGTACTTCTCCCCTTTACTGACAAAAATTCTACTACTTATGAACTGGAATCAATCTTTAATCTCAGATTACCAGGGTTACCAGGGTTGTCCTTAGATTATCGTCTTAATGCTGATTATAACAAGAAAAACAAAGATTATGTAGTTCTGGATCATTCTTTTTATCTGAGATACTCCTACATGTTCTCCTTCTAAGAAAATGGAATTAAAAGATAAAACACTGGTTTTCGATGAGCAAATAACCTTTGCGACAGTTGCCGGAATAATGCGGGAGTTTCGCAAACTAGGCAAAAAGGAGATTGACAGTCTGGATATGGCTAAGGTGGCCAATATAGACAGTTCCGGGGTGGCGTGTCTGGATGAGATCAAGCAAATTCTTCTTAAAGCAAATCCAGCTTTAAAGGTTATCAATGTTCCGGAAGGCTTACAGGGAACTATTGACACCTTTTCCTCATTACAATTGGAAAAAGTTATTCCACCTAAACAGATGGGGATATTTGAAGCATTGGGAGATCAATTCTATCAGATCAAGGCTGCCGGGCTGAACTTGCTGGTTTTAACCGCAGATATTTATTACTGGTCGTTTGTGGCATTATATAACAGAAAAGGTCAAAGGAAAGGTTCATTTGAGTCACAGAGCATTCTCATCGGTGTAGATGCTTTACCGATAATTTGTTTACTCTTTTTCATCATTGGTTTTATTCTCGCCTTGCAGTCTGCGGCA
>CAYQPF010000227.1:0-6321 GCA_964419225.1 uncultured Candidatus Cloacimonadota bacterium
CTGGCAGAGCAGGCTGCGACTGGTACTTATACTAATGACCAAAGAATGATAATCCATTCCGAATTTTCAGCCATGGCTGCTGAAATTGATAGAATTGCTACAGCAACAAATTTCAATGGAATTAAGATGCTGGACGGCAATACTTCAATGGCAGGAACAGGCGGAACTTGGAGTAAAAACCATGTTTGGAGTGGAACAACAGAAGGCTACTGGACAAACAGCAGTGGTTGGCAGGAAGTCAATGGAAGTGCAACGGCGAATGGCGACATTACCGGAGGCATGAAAATCCACTTTGGTCCAAACAACAAAAGGGCAGAAGACTATTACTTTGTGAGAATAGCAGATGCCCGTACAGCGTCACTTTTTGCTGATACCGGGACAGCAGCTAATACTGCCAATGACAAGGTCGCAGTATCCACACAGCACGCTGCACAGTTGGCATTGGAAAAGATCAATACTGCAATAGCCCGTAAAGAAAATATCAGAGCTTCTCTCGGAGGAGTACAGAACAGATTGGAAAATACGATTACTAATCTCTCCGTACAATCCGAAAATTTACAAGCCGCAGAATCCCGCATATCAGACGTTGATGTTGCGACAGAGAAGACTGAGTTTGTAAGAAATCAAGTCCTAACACAAGCAGCCACTTCAATGCTGGCACAAGCAAATTCGCTAACACAAATGGCATTAAAAGTAATGGGTTAATATTTTTTAAGATTTTCAGGATAACACCAAGTGTAATCCTCAAAGAAACAGCTTAGTAGCTCCCGTCAAACTAATACAGCAGATTTTAGCAAAAGTCACGACAAAGATCGTGATTAGGGAAGAAAAACAAGCTAATCAAGGAGGAAAACATGTCACTCGTAATCAACCACAATATCATGGCAGCAAGTGTTACCAGGAACCTTCAATCATCTTACGGCAGATTAGGTGATTCAATTCAAAGACTGTCAACAGGTTTAAGAATTAATTCAGCAGCAGACGATGCTGCCGGACTAGCCATTCGTGAAGGTATGCGTTCGGAAATCTCGGCAATTAATCAGGGTATTCGTAATGCCCAGGATGGAATTTCCATGATTCAAACTGCTGAAGGTGCACTCTCAGTTATTGATGAAAAACTCATCAGAATGAAAGAGTTAGCCGAACAGGCAGCAACCGGTACATACACAAACGATCAAAGAATGATTATCCACTCTGAATTTTCAGCAATGGCTTCTGAAATTGACAGAATCGCGACAGCTACTACATTCAACGGTCAAAAAATGTTGGATGGTAACAAGTCTGCGTCTGGAACAGGCGGAAGTTGGAACACGAACAACGTTTGGAGCGGAACAACAGAAGGTACTTGGACAAACAGCAGCGGTTGGTCAGAAGTAGATGGACAAGAAAGTGGCACCAGTGGTAATATCATTGGTGGTATTAAAATTCACTTTGGACCAAACAACAAAAGAGCAGAAGACTATTATTTCATAAGAATAGCTGATGCTCGTACAGCGTCTCTCTTTGCTGATAATGGAGCAACTCCTACCGATGCTAATACCAAGGTTGCAGTTTCTACCCAGCATGCAGCACAGTTAGCACTGGAAAAGATCAACACCGCGATTGCCCGTAAGGAAAATATCAGAGCATCTCTTGGTGCAGTCCAGAATCGTCTTGAAAATACTATTACTAATATGTCAGTACAATCTGAGAATTTGCAAGCCGCAGAATCTCGTATTTCTGATGTTGATGTAGCTACTGAAATGACTGAGTTCGTAAGAAATCAAGTTCTGACTCAGGCAGGTACATCAATGTTGGCTCAAGCTAACTCCCTGACACAAATGGCTCTTAGAGTAATGGGTTAAAGTTCTAAAGTTATTGAGGAATGATCCTCTTCATAGATTGGTTAGGTCAGTCTAGTCCGTTAGCACCACAGTAGATATGGTGTAATACTCAAGAATTAATCTTGGTAAACTAAATAGACTAAAATCAATCAAGGAGGAAGTATGTCACTCGTAATCAATCACAATTTGATGGCACAAAGCACATCAAGGAACCTTACCCAAACATACGGAAGACTCTCTGATTCAATTCAGAGATTGTCTTCCGGTCTTAGAGTTAATTCGGCAGCGGATGATGCAGCTGGGCTGGCAATCAGAGAAGGGATGCGTGCTGATATCGCAGCATTGAATCAAGGTGTTAGAAATGCCCAAGATGGTATTTCTATGATCCAGACCGCAGAAGGTGCTCTGTCAGTAATCGACGAGAAACTGATTCGTATGAAAGAACTGGCAGAGCAGGCTGCGACTGGTACTTACACTAACGATCAAAGAATGATTATCCACTCTGAATTTGCAGCGATGGCTTCAGAAATTGACAGAATAGCGACGGCGACATCATTCAATGGTGTAAAACTATTGAATGGTAACAAGTCAATGGCTGGAACAGGCGGAAGCTGGAATTCAAACGACGTTTGGAGTGGAACGACCGAAGGGTCTTGGACCAATAGTAGCGGTTGGAGTGAAGTAACCGGAGCGGAAAGTGGTACTTCTGGTGATATAGTAGGTGGGATGAAAATCCATTTTGGCACTAATAATAAAAGAGCCGAAGACTATTATTTCGTCAGAATAGCTGATGCCCGTACAGCGTCTTTATTTGCTGATTCAGGTGCAACACCTACGGATGCAAACACAAAGATTGCAGTTTCAACCCAACATGCCGCCCAATTAGCATTGGAGAAGATCAATACTGCTATTGCTCGTAAAGAAAATATCCGTGCTTCACTGGGTTCAGTTCAAAATCGTCTTGAAAATACAATTACAAATCTGTCTATCCAGGCAGAGAATCTTCAGGCTGCAGAATCTCGTATCTCTGATGTTGATGTTGCTTCGGAAATGACTGAATTCGTAAGAAATCAGGTTCTAACTCAAGCTGCAACGACAATGCTTGCTCAAGCAAACAGCTTACCACAAATGGCATTACGTATAATGGGATAACCCGATAGAGCTCCAGCCAACCACCGGAGTTTTTATCAGGCACTCCAAAACCCTTAAAACGTAATGATCCGTGAGGTAGTCATATGAACGCATTTTATAACAGATACCACAAAATCTTGGCTAAATCTGCTGTGGCAATGTCATCTCAGGCAAATTCGCAAAGATGGCATTGGGAGTGCTAGGCTAACCGAACCAAATGGGCGGGAGACGTTCCGCCCATATCTTTTCTTTTTCAGAGCTAATCATAACACATACATTACATCAAAAATATTTTGACCCATGTCAAATGACAGGCACCCGAGTTATCAACTGAGTGCCTGTTTTTTGTGCGTGGTAGTTTTTTAGTATCTTACTGCAAAATACTTTCATTTTTGGCAAAATATTTAATATCAAAATGGACGGTATGGACTATATGGACTATATAGACGACGAGTTGAACGTAATTGTTCAACAAAAGGGCTGACGTGGGAGTCTGCCCCTACATAAATCTGTCATACATTGCTATGTCGTGTTTAATTTTACTTGCCTAAAAATCTGCCTTCATTTTTTATCTCTTTGAGGTTTGATAGATTATGATAAGAGAACAATTGTACCTGATCAGGAAAGTATTTTCTTTGAAGAGATTAGTGAATGCTAAGAAAGCATACATGAGTTATTACGTTTCGTTGTTGTTGAAGAGGCCTGTTGTTTGGGGTTACCCGCCTACAGTAATGTTTGAGCCGACAAATATATGCAATCTGAAATGCCCGTTATGTCCAAGCGGAAATGATTCCCTTACCAGAAAAAAGGGTTATTTGACTTTTGATTTGTTCAAAAAAACAATCGATGAAATCCATTTACATACAGCGATGGTCATACTTTGGAATCAGGGAGAACCTTTCCTCAACAAGGATTTTCTAGAGATGATCAATTATGCCCATCAGAAAAGAATGTTTACTCTAACATCCACAAATGGCAATATTATGCCTGATGCAGAAGAGATAGTTAAGTCGGGACTTGATTCCATCATTTTTTCTCTCGATGGATCAACTCAGGAGACATATAATAAATACCGTATAAATGGAGATCTTAGTGAAGTATTAAAAAATGTCCGTGCACTTGTAGAAGCTAAGAAGAAATTGAATTCCAAGACTCCTTTCATTAAGTGGCAGTTCATTGTTTTAAAGCATAATGAGCATGAAGTAGAAGACATAAAGAGAATGGCTAAAGAGATTGGTGCAGATGGTTTGGAATTGAAGACAGCACAAATTTATCATAAAGATGATATTGATAATTTCTTACCCCAAAATCCCAAATATCGCAGGTATAAGATTTCAGGTACAGATTTTGAATTGAAATTTGGAGTTAAAAACAGATGCCGTCGGATTTGGACTCAACCCGTTGTAAACTGGGACGGTCAGATTGCTCCGTGTTGTTATGACAAAGATATTGAGTATCCCATAGGGAATATTGGACAAAACACATTCAAAAAGATTTGGACGAGCCCAAAATTTAATAATATGAGACAACTGATTCTCAAAAACAGAAAGAGTATATTTATCTGTAATAATTGTGGTGAAGGGGTGTCATTAAAGATCTCCAGTAAGGAAGTCTGATGAATTTTTCTTATCATTCAGAAATAAAGGCATCGGATGGGAGTTTGAAAGTGATTCTAAAAGTACCTGAGCCGGAAATGATCCAACTCGGATTTATTCTGGAATCATTTGAAGGTTACTGTTATTATTCAACTATCAACAGAAAAGAATCTCTGATGCAAATTGACATACCACCGGACTTTATCGAGCCGGTTAAAAATATATTGAGAAAATTAGAATCTTATTGAAGGAAGATATATGCAGGATTTTAAAATTGACCATTGGATTCAGCAACTTAAAACAGGGAATCAACGCAGTGCTGCCAAACTTATTTCTTTGATTGAAAACTATCAGTTAAGCCATGAGATCATACCCAAGATTCACGATATGACGGGTAACGCATACATTATAGGAATTACGGGTGCCCCGGGAGTCGGGAAGAGTACATTGACAGATAAGATTGTAAAGCTTCTCATCAGTCGGAATAAGAAAGTGGGTATCATTGCAATTGATCCGACAAGTCCTTTTACCGGGGGAGCGATTCTGGGAGACAGAATAAGGCTACAGCAACTTGCTACCAATCCCAATGTTTTCATCCGCAGTATGGCTTCAAGGGGTCATTTGGGCGGTGTATCCAATGCGACAATGGATGCCGTAAAAGTTTTAGATGCACTGGGTATGGATTATATCTTCATTGAAACAGTAGGGGTTGGTCAGTCGGAAGTGGATATAGTAAAACATGTAGATACGACACTTTTAACGCTTATACCAGGCATGGGTGATGAGATACAGGCTTTGAAAGCCGGAGTTATGGAAATTGCAGACGTGTTTGTGATAAATAAAGCAGATCGTGAGGGTGTGGAACGAACAATATTGGAAGTGGAAATGCTCCAGCATTTAAGTAATCAAAAGGATTTCGTACCTCCAATACAAAAAGTGATAGCCAGGGAAAATAAAGGGATTGAAGAGTTGTGGGCGAAAGTTGAGACACATCGCAAGTATATGGAAGAATCGGGTACTTTTATTTCGAACCGGAAAAAGAGATTACAATTTGAAATTGAGAATATTCTTCTGGAAAATATATCAGCCAAGGCTAAGCACTACATTGACACAGAAGTAAATTATTCGTTGCTCATTGATAAAATCTATAGTAAGGAGTTGGAGCTTTATTCCCAAATAGAGAAGATTCTGAAAGAATTACTGAATTATTGAGGAATATACGTTATTCTGAATTAGAGAGGTTAAGCGTATGTACAAAGAGAAACTAGCACAGCTTCGACGCATGGCAACTGTCAAAAGAGTTTTGAATGCTATTTTGACATATTCAAGTTATTATCTTTCATTAGTATTGAAGAAACCTGTTGTTTGGGGATATCCAGTTACATTAACCTTTGAACCAGCCAATATATGTAATTTGAGATGTCCGTTATGTCCGTGTGGAAATGATACCTTAACCCGTAAGAGAGGTTATTTAGAATTTGATTTGTTCAAAAAGGTAATTGATGAAATCCATCCATACATTTCGCGCATAATGTTGTGGAATCAGGGTGAACCATTTCTTAACAAAGATTTTCTCAAAATTGTTAACTATGCTTATCAAAAGAAAATTTATACATTAACGTCAACCAATGGGAATATCATGCCAAATGCCGAGGAGATAGTTAAATCCGGACTTGATTATATAATATTCTCTTTGGATGGCACTACTCAGGAGACATACAACAAGTACCGTATCAATGGTAATTTGGATACCGTTTTGCAAAATGTACGTG
>CAYQPF010000228.1:0-6289 GCA_964419225.1 uncultured Candidatus Cloacimonadota bacterium
CGATGCCGATGCTGTGCTTCCTCCAACAATGAAGTAAAGTTCAAGTGGTTCCAGAGTGTTAGACTTTGTGAATTTTGCAACCAAATTGGCCGGGTTTTCCAGAGCTGTCAGGGATTTATTAAGCTTATACCGAAACATAACCTTTCCCGTGGCCGCAGCAGGTGCCAGCATGTTACTGAGTGTCATGCAGGTGCCTACAGAACCACCTCCATTGTATCTGAGGTCTACAATCACATACTTTACATTGGCACTTTCAAATTTGGAAATTGCTTGGGAGAGTTCAGCTTCTGAGCTTGCCCCTAAAAACTGGTTAAAAACAATGTAGCCTGCTTTTTTGTTGCCAACTGTATATATGGAGTCCAAAATCACACTTTTAATATCATATGATGTAACAGACATCTGTGCTTCCAGCAGAGAACCATCGTTCTTTTTAAATGTGAATCTGACAGATTCCGAATAGAATAGTGCATTCACTACATTTGTATATCCTGCAGATTCAGGAACCAGATAGCCATCGGTGCTCACTTCCGGGTGTACCGCACTGTTTCCGTTTACTGCAGTTATCTCGTATGAACGTTTTACTCCTGCATTACCTGCCGGTGAGCCTTTGTATACATAGGTCACATACCACGATACTTTACCGCTCTCATTATATGCAGCAGTTATCATAAATCCATAGTCGCCACTGGCCTTTCCTTCGGTAATTTCTCCGCTGAGCCCTCCTATTTTATCCAGAAAACTGTAATGATCTATTGACTCTCCTGTGTTTGGGTTAATTTTTATTGAGATAAGATATTCAAGTGCGTTCTCCGCAGTTGTATACTTAGCAGGATCGAATGTTTTGGGGAGCGTGTCGTTCCAGAAGTATATCTCTTTCATATTATCATAGATGGCCTTGGACCATTTCTGCTCTTTTGTCAGCTCTGCCGGCTTCACAACCGGTTCCTCTGCCTTCTTACAGGAGGTTAATGTACTTGTTGATATGCCAATGAATCCTATAAAAGCGAAGATTGACAGTAGGTTTAAGATAAAAGTTTTTTTCATGTATAAGGATTGGGAAGAGATAGTGTTATAATTCTACTACAAATATACACAAAGTAAAATAAAGAATATTCGCTATCTGATAGTTTATCTGTTTTCAATCCATTTTAAAATACTCTCCATTCCCTTGACTACCGTTGATTTTCCGTGTGATCCATCTGGAATCGTCTTGTATGTCTTGTTTGGATTTTTCCACGAAGAAAAAATTTCGTCACAACCGGCTTTTTCTACAATCATATCATTTTCACCATATAACAGCAATAATGGATAATCTGCCTGCCGTGCATTTTTAACCATTGAATCCATTACTTTTTTTGATTCGGACATATAATGCATACTGAAATATTTTACCAGCAATGGATCGCTGTTCCTTTTCTCCGACTCTTTTCTGTCTGTTTCATTTTCTATTGCTGACGGATCTCCGGCCATGTTCACTATCGGGACATGTGGAGCAAAAATATAGTAGACGATATATTTGAGATAATCACCGAAACCCGGGGACATTCCTTTGGCCTGCTTAAGCTTATATGGGGGATTAACCAGAATAATACCATCTGTTTTCTGCAATTGGTTCCCTACCATAAGGGCAATTGCACATGACATACTGTGCCCGTACAAAATTTCCTTTCGCGTGGTATCAAGGTAGTATTTATCGCTTTTGATGATTTCTGCATAGTCGGCAACAAATTCCGACAAATTCCTGCCGTCTCCTCTTTTCCCTTCTGAATATCCTGTACCCCGGGGATGTATCACAACTACACGATTCTCGTTATTGCTTAATTTCTCAATTATATCCTGTTCAGCATTATGATTTATGCCCGTTATTCCGGAAACTATATAGATTGTGCTCTTGAATTTGCTTTTGGGGAGATACTCGTAAATAAAAATCTTAATACCGTCCCTTGCAGTAAAAAAGGATCCTTCCTCGTTATCTTGAGGCATTGGGCAATCTAAGTTTTTCATTCCGCTGCATGATATTAACATAAGCGACAATAATATGCCTTTTATCATATTAAATATTAAATAGTTATGTATTTAAATATGAATCGTGAATTTTTGATATTAACGAATTTAGTTTTTCTATTGCCCTGTTGTAATTACCAATTAAATCAAAAGCAAGAGTTATTCCATCATAACATTTTTTGGATAGATGTTCTGAAGTATCGAATATTGAGTTCAGTCCATCCGAGATCTTTTGTTCAAAAGGCCAGTCGAGGTAATTCAGATCATGATTATGCCCCTCAAATACAAAACACTTTAGGTTTGTCTTATTTGCCTGCCTGAATCTGGATTGGATATCATACACTCCTTCAACGGGAACATTACCATCATCTGTACCATGAAATATATAAATAGGGATATCAATCCTTAACAATCTTGTTTTGTTAGCCTCAAGCTGAAAATGTTGTTTTAACCATCCGCTGGTTACTCTGAAATAATTTTTCCAAATCCACGAATTATTATCCGAATCAATCATTTTTAACAAATAATCGAAGTATGGAGTGGTTTTGACAGCAAAGTCCCTGAAATCTAGAATACTGTCCTTTGCAATATCGAGTGATTCAAAGGAGGCATTTCTTAACAACCTGGTTCTTCCTATGACAGCTATGGAGTCTGCCGATTCGTATTCACTCTTGCTAAACAGATTGTCTCTGTTAACATCAAAGTATTTTCTAAGGTTAATCATCGATGCTTTTCCTGAGTATTGCCATTTTATTATATCAAACAGGTTGTCGTTGGCATAACCAAATAGCAACAGGGCATCAACTTTTTCAACTTTTCTGTCGGCAACCATAGAAGCTATAATTGTTCCCTCGCTTGCCCCCAGTAAGGCTATTTTTGTGTTTATGAATCTTTTGTCATGTTTGAGTTGTGAGATTATTGCCTCAATATCTTCAGCTTCGGTTAACGGCAGATATTTTGCATATTTTGTCGAATCAATTTTATCAAAATAAGGTGGGGTTTCTCCTATCTCAACTCCTCGCCTGTTATATGTAAAAAATCCAACTCCTCTTTTGTTAAATTCTTCTGCGAACAGGTCATAGTAGTTGAATTCAACGTTCCCTATTTTTCTCTTATTAAGGTAGGTATTAGGGCCTGTGCCATGAACGAAAACAACCAACATTTGCACACTATCTTTATTCGATGGAAGATTAAGTCGTCCGGAGATAGTCTCTCCGTCCGACAGCCGGACCTTAATAATTTCTTCGCCAAAGACACAGGTATTGAAAAACAGACAAATCAATAATATTATTTTCTTTTTCATTTAGAATTTGTTTCTTATATAGTATTACTTATTTCTGTTTTATTACAAAAAACTTAGTTTATTCTATATCTTCACTTATTCTTGAACTCCTTTATTCCCCAAGGTATGTAAGCGATACACATAAGGGCAGATCCTACAGAGCTTATTAACTCAATATCCGGGTTAAGCAAAAGTAACAGCCCTGCAATAATTAATATACCCTGCCATTTTTGAATTATCTTTTCCTTTATTAAACCTATCGTTTGTAAAATTCCACCAATAACCAAAGCAAACAGTAGCCATACAATAAAGAGAAGCCCTTCTTTTGATACAATTACCTGTAAGAATGGCATAAAAACAGCAAATTGGTCTTCTGGAAGTGTGTCAAATGCCGACATTGTCAAGCACAAGGCTCCTTTATCGACAGCTAAAATAAATGCACCGAATATACCTATAACACCTCCCCAGAACCCTAATGCCTTTCCTTTTGCTTGTAACAAATTCATTACGCCAATAAAATAGATAATAATTACAGGAACAGCAAAGGTAACTATCAGATGGCCTAAGTGATACATAGTATTATTGTGAAACCTGGCAACCAGTTGTTCTACTGTTTGAAGCGGCTCCATTGCCAATAAATTCGGGTGAGTCACAAAGCCGATAAATAGCATCAAAGGATACAAAATCAGCGATAATGCAAAGCCTCTTTTTTTTATAGTCTCTATTTTCATGTCAGTTGGTTTTATTAATTCAATTTCCCTTTTTCAAAACAAAAATCACAGACCTTACTTCCGAGAGCCAGTGTACCTGTACGCTTAAACTCAATTACAGGAGATAATGGATCATAAGCAATATGGTCAGATTCACAGAAAGCAGGGCAAAGCTCCAGGGCATTTCGTCTTTTAAGTTCTTCACAATAGAGACAGGAGTTCATATCAAATGAAATTCTTTTATTGCTGCATTCCCTCCATACAATGTTCCACCCCTCTTTAGGAAAGCCGTACTTCATTATGGGTTTGATAAATAGCTTCAGTATTCCATAGGCGAAAGGCAAGTTTTTGAATTCCCTCATAGATTTCCCTGAACGCTCAGAAATTTTATGAAGCTCTTTGCTGACAAAGTCAAAAGCTTCATTCTGATTAATTCCAGATTCCATAAGAGCTTTGTAGTATGCATACCCCGGCAGGATAAAATCAGTCAGATGTTTGCGTATAGCTTTATTCCCTCTGTCTTCCATGTTGATAAGTTCGGCATGTAAAATAGAAGATGCATTTTCAAAAATCAGTGTAGCCATTTCGCTGCCATATGCCGATTCCAGTGATTGCTCCAGATTCATTAAGAATGTTTTAGGTGCCATAAATTAATTTGCTGATTTGTGTAGTTCTTTCATCTTTACATAACTCCAGGCTTACATTCCACAGACGATCCTGCATCTCCCGGTTTAAAACATCCTTATCTTCCTTGATTTCGATAAACTCACTCTTCTTCCATGTGACAAATTTCCCGGATCTCTTCAGGCTCTCTTCCATTTTTTCAATGAACAAAGGAGCCATTATCATTCCGCATTTCTCTATTGAAATAAAAGTCCCGAAAAACTTCATAATTGTTGCCATTAATTTCATAGAAGCCGGTATTATGTTAACCTGATTGCTCCATACTGTCTGTGATATTTCAAAACCAACAAAGGATACTTTTGAACCTTTCACTCTCTTGTATAGATCATGTAACTTAATAAGAAACATTCTCTTAGCGACCATGGCCTGATGAATGCCTTTTTCAAACCCCCAGTTCTTCTTCATCTGCATGTCGTCCCAAAATATTTTACCACTCCGGGTTACATTGAATATTACTCTGCCCCCATTCTCGGAGTTTTCCAGTAAGTTCAGTAAATTTAAAGTCAGCATAAACTGAGACAGATAATTTACCTGAAAATGAGAATCCATTCCATCTTCTGTCTCTACCCGTCCAGAAGCATAACCTAAACCGGCATTTATGAACATGCAATCAAGATACTTGTGTTTACTCTGAATTTCATCAATTGCTTTTCTGACATCGGCAAGTTTAGCCAGATCACATAGAATAATTGATGTTTTTTTATTCATGGTGGAGTTTTCGATTTCTCTGACTGTAGCCTCACCTAGTTCTTTGGATCTGCAGAGTATGATAACCTCATGAATTTGGTTATCCATTCCAGCCAGAATTTTGGCCACTCCTTTTCCCATTCCGTTTGTACCACCGGTAATTAATATTTTCATTTGCTGTTTTTAAAATAATTTGCGATTATTTTTATTGTATATCTGATATCTCTCTCAGATGTGTCTTTACCTAAACTTATCCTAAGAGTCTCTTGTGCTGATTTATCTGATAATCCGATTGCCTTTAAAACATGCGAAGGTTTGTTTAATTGGCTGCTGCATGCCGATCCTGAGGAGACTGCAATTCCGTAATAATCTAACATCATCATAAGTTCTTTGCTATTGACACCGGGGAAGGTTACACTGACTGTATTTGGCAGACAATCATTCGTTGGTGAATTGATGATTATATCAGGGTTGATGACTTTCAGCTGTTTTACAAACAGTTCTTTTAGTAATCTTGTTTTTTCTGAATAAGATATCAGTTTTTTAACATCGCTGCATGCCATACCAAATCCTGCAATATTATGAACTGATTCCGTTCCGGCACGCATTCCCTCTTCCTGATGTCCCCCATGGATGAATGGCTCCAGAGGAGCGCTGATTCTTGCGTATAAGGCTCCAACGCCCTTTGGACCATAAAGTTTATGAGCAGAAAATGTGGCATAATCAACTCCCAATTCCTTCACGTTAACAGGTATCTTGCCAAATGCCTGGACACAATCGGACAATACAAGGACATTTTTTGATTTTGCCAGAGCAGAAACCTCTTTGATATTCTGTATTGTTCCTATCTCATTATTTGCATATATGCAACATATTAAAAAGGTCTCTTCATCTATAAGGGATTCCAGTTCCTTTATTGAGA
>CAYQPF010000229.1:0-6279 GCA_964419225.1 uncultured Candidatus Cloacimonadota bacterium
GAGGCGAGGTGTTGATACAGAGTGCGACTACGTCGCATATCGGAGAGTCGATATTTGGTGTCTTTAGCCATTGCCATATTATTTAGTGCTGCTTCATAGAATTTTAACTGAGAATAGATGGAACCCCAATTAATAAGAGAAGAACAGCGATTTTTCTGATCACCTAATTCCAGAAACAGTTCTTCTTCCTGGTGGAAATAAGAAATGGCAAGATCGATATCGGGTTTGTAAAAAGCCAGGGTTCCTAAATAGGAAAAGACTCTTCCCAATTGAATCTTATCACCGATTTCATCACAAAGCTCTTTTTGTAAGAGAACATATTTTTCTGCTTGTGGATAATCTTTAGTGCGAATATAGACTGTCGCAATATTCCCGTATGCTTTAACCAGTTCGTCTTTTTTATTATCTTTGCGGCTGATTTCCTCATAGGTTTGGTAGTATTCCAGAGCTTGAGCATATTGTTCGCGTTCGAAGTGAACAATCCCAATATTGTTCAGTGCTCTACTGTAACCGAAATTGTCTTTTATTTCCAGACTCATTCTTTTATCTTCTTCATAATATTCCAGAGCTTGCAGGAAATTGCCATTTGTCCATTCGAGAAGTCCAAGAACGGAAAGCACTTTAGTATGTAAGATTTTGTATTCACGATCTTGTTTATCTTTAAGTTTTTCTACCAGATAGAGTGCTTCTTCTTTTGCTTGATCCTGCATATTAGCCAGTTGGAAACTGATGGCAAGAGCCGTTCTACTTTTAAGTTCGAGGTATTCTAAATTGTGTTGCAAGGCGAGTTCAATACTTTTAGGCATTAATTCCACAGATTTTTGAGGAAACCCCAAAAGACTATAAATTCTGGCTTTAGAACTATTGGCATTAATGATTTGCTCCGGTTTCTTGCTGAATTTGCAGACTTTATCATAGCAATCCATACTTAACTGGTTGAAATAGTTATCTGCAGCTTTGTTGCCTGCTATTTCATAATAATCGGCAGAGTCCGAGAATTTTTCTGCTTTTTCGGCATGGTAGGCAATCTCATAAGCTTTATCCGGAGACTGTTCTTTCAGGATATTGAAGACAAAGCCATGTAGCTCACGAAGACGGGACTGTAGCTGCATTTCATAGGCTGCTTCTTTGAGCAGGGCATGTTTGAAGATATACGTCATTTCGGATAAGGGAGCCCAGATATTAACATTTTGTCCTTCAAGCATATAGCTCCAGGGGGAATCAGGGAGAGAGGCTTTTTCGTAAGTATCAATTATGGCAAAGAGAATATTGAGACTGAAATCCAGTCCCAGAACACTTGCTAATTGGACTATTGCTTTGAGTTGATGGGATAATCTGTCTAATCTGGAGATCAGAATGGTTTGGATGGATGAAGGAATCTCAGAAGGATGGCAGTTGAGAGAAAAATTACAACCAGAAAGAGTGATGAGATCCTTTTCTTTGAGGAATAGGCAGAATTGTTCAATGAAAAAGGGATTGCCTTTCGTCTGATTCAAGATAAATTCAGACAGGTTTTTATCGAGATTACCCTGGAGATGGAAAGAGGCCAGTTGAATCGATTGCTGGTCAGCCAAATTGTCTAAATCCAGAATAAGGGGTTGCAGCCAATATTCAAGATTCAGTTCGGGTTTGGTTAGAGCGTCATCATACCGGGAAGTACAGAGCAGCAGTATCTGGAATTTATTGAGATATCGGCAAACAGCTTCAAGTACGCCAGTACTTTCCTTATCGAAATTATGCAGATCTTCAATAATTAGAAAGTATGGTTTGTTTACTGAATTGAGGAGAAAAAAATTCCTCAGGAAAAAAGTCTGTTTAAGCAATTTTAACTTAGGATCGATTTCTTCAATTTCCGGAACAGCAATGCCAAGAATTTCCAAAATATAGATATAATCCTTTTTGAGGTCGTTAATCATGTCAGATTGAGCAGGATTTTGCCGGAGCTCAAATGGTTCCAGCCACTGTTGGAAGTTATTGATAAACTGGATCTTCCTTTGATCAGAATCTGTCAGATCATTAAACCCAAAATAGTTGTTTAAGAAAGAGCTGAAGGGGTGAAAACTTTTTTTGATGATACTGTCACTCTGGAGATGAATAGTCTTGTAGGATTTGCACTCAGGTGATTTGATAAATTCATAAACCAGACGGCTTTTACCTATTCCGGCAGATCCGTACAGGTAAACAATTCCACCCTTTTGACTATCAAAACATTGTTTGTGATAATTCAGGATAGACCCCAGTTCATTTTCCCGACCGCAGAACATTCCGGCAAACGCTTTATCCTCATGCTGTGCAAGCTCATTTTTGATTTCATAGTAATGAATGACTTTCGAAATGCCTTTAAAGTTCTTGGCAGATTCACCGGAATAGACAAATCTGAGGGGGAAGTTCTTTTTCACGGTATTGGTCACCAGTACCTGTCCAGGTTTGGCTTCTTCCATCAATCTGGCAGCAATGTTGACTGTATCGCCCAAACAGGCATATGAACATTGATATTGGTTGCCGACCTGCCAGCAGAGTGCAATGCCGGTGTTAATACCACAACGGATACTCAAAGCAGAGGAGTTTCTTATTTCTTTAATAAAATTTAAGGCACGGAGGAGATTATCTTCGTAGGAGACAGGTGCACCGAAGTAGATCAGGCAATTACTGCCCTTATCACCAAAATCCAGACAGTTCAGGTATCCGCCGTATATTTCCAGTTTGGCTTCAATTAACTGGATGAAACTGGAGAGATCTGTTTGATTTTCTGTTTCTTCAAAGGCGATAAAGATCGGGACTATCTGTCTGAATTCACCTTTTGAGGTGTAGTTTATGATTGAGGATGGAACAAATTGGGCTTGAAAATCAACCGGAATTTCAGGGATCTTGGCCAGAGTTTCAGAATCAGGAACCCAGGGAATATCAGAAAGAATGCTGACCTTGTATGTCCCCTCTGCTGCAGGTTCGAAGCTGTAAGCTGATGATTTGGAAGCTTTTGCCTGGAAATTCGAGTCTGCAAGTATTTCGTTTTTCCGGCATTTATGCTCGGTATTAGCTGCGGAATTTATGACTTCACCTTTAAAATAATAGGCTTTTTTGAGATCACCAATAATTCCCCAGGAAAAATCTCCATAAGACAGCCCAATCTTGTAGGATACAGCACGGGAAGCTAAATTGTTTTCTACCCGGAAAACCTGATCGATGAGAAAAGCTGTTTTCAGAGAGTTGTTGAGAGTATCAGAACTGTTATTTTCAGGAAAAAGAATTGTTAGAGCATCACCGGCAAAGGTGGCGACAAAACCGTCAAAAGATTTTACAATAGTAATAATTGGAGAAAATACGCTGTTAAGTAAATCTGAGAGAATTTCTGCACCTACTTTGCCTTGTTTGAGGAATTCTTCGGTCATGGCAGAGAACCCGGCTATATCCAGAAACAGGCAGACACCTTTATTTTGTTCTTCTGTGATTTTTTCTTCAGTTACTTTTTTATAAATGAAATCAGGTATTAAGTTTTTCATACTCACCTCGAGACATTATTAGCAAATATGGGAAAAAATGTAAAGAAAAATTAAGAGAAAGGTATCAGGTGCCAGGTTTCAGGTGTCAGTTGGAAAGAGATCTCACTATTGGGAGAAGAGCCTGCAACGGATTTGTAGGGGCTGACTCCCATGTCAGCCCAGGGAAGAGATTTACCCTTTTTAGGGAGGTTAACCACGAATGGGCACCAATAATCACTAATAGAAATAGGTGTAGTGAAGAGAATGCTAATAGAACACCGATACCGCAGATTTTTTATTTAATTGTTAGAGAATAGCTAAAGTAGGACTATACAAAATCAATTTACTTGACTTCTGCAGATAAATACAAAGAATTAGTTTATAATGATTCCAAGGGGAGTTTGAATATGAAAAAGTATTTTTTGTTTCTGATTTTCTTAATGTTAATATCTGTTATAATGTCTTTAGAATTCAAGGTGGACTCCTGTGAATTGGATGTGAAAGATCTGCATAATGCCACCGGGAAAGTTGTAGATGCAGGTAAACAACCTTGTGCTTTGTTGAGAGTGGAAACAGATGTGAAACCGGAATTGTATCTGAGTGGGGCGAAGATCGTTAAAAGAGAAAAGATCGCACCGGGACAGTACTACTTTTTTATTTCTGCCAAGGATGCCTATGTTACTTTCGGAGCGGAGAGCTATACTCCTTACACTTATAAAATCCCTGTCACTTTGGAACCCGGAAGAACATACAAAGTATTATTAAGTTCAATCGATGAATTTACCAAGAACGGGTTAACCGTGATGTTTAAGACCACTCCTGGGGAAGCAAAGCTTTATATAGACGGCAAGGATTCCGGATTGAGCGGAAATCCTGTCAGAATGCTCAAGGGTGCCCACACTGTTAAGGTGGTTAAAGGTGGATTCAAAGCAATCGAGAAATCGATCAATGTGGATGAGAACAGTATATATTTTGATTTTGTCTTCGAACCCTTAGAACCGGTGGAAGTGAACATCGTTTCGAATCCTGCAGATGCAGATGTAATCATAAATCTGGAAAAAGCGGGGAAAACCCCTGCAAAACTATTTCTTATTCCCGGGAATTATGAATTGAAGTTATCCAAAAAAGGATATTTGGAGACAGTGAAGAAGATAGATGTTAAAGAGAAAGGTGAGAATAATTTTACTTACACTTTAGGAGAGAATAGCGGGTTTTTGAAACTTGTATTGATTCCAACCGATGCAGAGGTTTATGTTGATGAAGAGGATTATTCAGGACAAACCCGTATAAAGCTGAAGCCAGGAAAACACACTGTCGAGATTAGGAAAGGCGGATACTTTGAGCAGACGGCTGAGGTGAATATCGTGCTGAATCAGGAAATAAGTAAGAGTTTCACATTGAAAGAAAATTCTGGTGTATTGAGTTTGAATATAACTCCTGCCGATGCTAATGTACTGATCAATAAAATTGATTATTCGGGAAAAAAGAATATCAGGCTCACACCCGGGCAGTACAAAATGGAGGTCCTTGCAGATGGATATATGCCTCAGAGTATTGATTTGACAATTGTTTTAGGACAGAAAGTCGATAAGATAGTAAAACTGACTGAACAGTATGGAGCCTGGAAATTTGAGATCAGTCCTGTAGAAGCACAGGTTGTTTTAAAAAGAAAAGGCATTGTATATAAAAGCTGGACAGGAGTGGATTTCCCCTCAAATATTCTTACCGGGAATTACGAAATAGAAGCGAAAGCAGTTGGCTATAAAACCAAAAGAATTAACTTTAAAGTTACTGCAGATTCCTTGTATGATATGAGAATTAGTATGAGAAAAGGCACAGATATACCTGCTACTTTTGTATATGTCGAAGGTGGAGAATTTACAATGGGCAGAACTGTAGGTGTTGGTGATTCAGATGAATTACCAACTTGTAAAGTAAGACTTTCTTCCTTTTACATGGATAAATATGAACTCACAGTTGGAGAATTCAAGAGATTTGTAAATACAAAGTATTATCAAACTGATGCCGAAAAAGGGATCCCTGCTCATGTCAAATCGAACGGATGGGATTATATCAAGGATGCAAGTTGGAAGAACCCCTATTTCACTCAAACAGATAATTGCCCTGTCACATGCGTAAGCTGGAATGATGCTATTGCTTATTGTAACTGGCGAAGTGAGATTGAAGGATTAACCCCTTGTTATACCATAAGCAATCCTGTGGATTGTAATTTTTTTGCTGATGGATATAGATTAGCAACAGAAGCAGAATGGGAATATGCAGCTAAAGGCGGTAAGATGAGTCATAATTATGAATTCAGCGGAAGTAATAATATAGATGAAGTTGCCTGGTATGAAAAGAATGGACCAAATCAAACGAGTGTGGTTGGAACAAAAGCACCCAATGAGCTTGGTTTATATGATATGACAGGCAATGTATATGAGTATTGTTGGGATATATATGAGGATTATTACAATACTGGTTATACTAGTAACGATCCCAGAGGGGGAAGTTCATTCAAAAGCAGGACATACGTGTTTAGGGTTTACCGGGGTGGCTGCTGGACTTATGATGCTAAAGCCAGCCGGAATGCGAAACGCGGGAGAAACGAAGCAAATTTTAGCGGGAGTAATCTGGGATTTAGGATTGTCCGGGGATACGAGTAGGATAGTTGTTAGGTGAGAGTGGGAATAACTCACCCCCAGCCCCTCTCTTGCAAAGAGAGGGGAGTGAAGGCTGTACCAGATTTGTAGGGGCTGACTCCCATGTCAGCCCGGAGAAGGGTTCGACAACCCATCCC
>CAYQPF010000230.1:0-6151 GCA_964419225.1 uncultured Candidatus Cloacimonadota bacterium
ATTTGTCACCGTCATTGAGATGATTCACAATATAAGTAGCTGCATCTCTGGCTTGTGTTATTTTTGTCCCGGCCATACTTCCGGATCTGTCTATCATCAGAGTAAATACTTTGTTGATCACTGCAGAATTATTGGATGGATCAGGTTCGGCAATAAAGGTAAAAAAACCATTACCGAAGATGTCAGGCACTGAATCCCTCAACGTACTCATTGCCCATAAGCCAAGTTGCTCCTGATTTAAAGAGTAAACTGCATGATAATTAACATCGGCAGGCTGATTATTCAAAACTAGATCCAATGTGGCAAAATTACTATTATTGACTATTTCATAGCCCCAATGACTATCCATTGTTAAAGACTCTATTGTTCGTTCTGAGGTAATCTCAACATGTAATCTTTGTAAATCAAGCGTTTCTGTCTGAATTGGAGTGTAGTTATTTCGCAAAAGAAGCTCTACATTTCCAAAAGCATATTCCAATAATTGCACATATGTTACCTGAACTTTTAGAGTGTCACTCGGTTGCATATATTCTGCAAAATCATACATGATCGGAAATGGTTTTATATAATCAATAAATACCTGCGGTAACTCTCCCGGAGGTCCTATAACTGATGAATCCTGAGGAGCTCCTGTAATTACGGCCTCATGCCAGACATTATTTATTTGCCAACGTAATAATGTGGCACTCCCCCCATCTGGTATAGGAAACACAAATTTGGGTGAAACCGGAGAATAACAGTTGTTAATAAAGCTTTCTTCGCACGTCACTACTGCTACCTGATTCTCCACAGAAACATCGTACTCACTCTTAAATAAATGCAAATATTGACTTTGGGCTGCATCAATAATTGCAACTCCGGTCCCATTTAAAACACATGCTAACAATACAAACACCAGCAATAAACAAAAATGTTTCATCTTTCCTCCATGTTGTGCAGAATTATATATGTCTGAGTTCAAGTGTCAAGCTAAAAATGTAAATTATCTATATTTATTAAGCACTGTAACATGCCTGGTGCATCCAAACCATTAACAACTAATAACTAATAATTATTCTCCCTATTCTTTCTTAAATACCACCATTTCAATGCCTTGATAATAATCTTTGTAATCAAAATTCTTAATGTTTTTATATTTTTTTAAAGTTTCAGCTATACCATATATTCCTTCTTCAATCTTATGAAAATATGTCTTGTCTTTCTCATCAAGTTTATCTTTGAGTTTGTTCTGTAACATATCCAAATATCCGGATACAACTTGTAAGGGTTGATTTATTTCATGATTAGCCGTAACAATCATAGCCAGTACTGACTTGGTTTT
The DNA here is from genome assembly GCA_964419225.1 of uncultured Candidatus Cloacimonadota bacterium. GTDB lineage: Bacteria > Cloacimonadota > Cloacimonadia > Cloacimonadales > CAYQPF01 > CAYQPF01. Next base: position 1,322 of record CAYQPF010000230.1, read on the forward strand.
TTCCAGATCTATTGTTTTTTTCTCTTCTTCCTGGAGTTTTAGATAAGCAGTCAGCAACTCACTTTTTTGATGTTGAATAAGATCTCTGGCAAATTTAAGTTCCAAATGTACAAAGATTCGTGCTCTTAACTCGGAAAATTCAAAAGGCTTAGTGATGTAATCAACTCCTCCGGTTTCAAAACCTTTGAGCATATCTTGATTCTCAGTTCTGGCAGTAAGAAAGATAACAGGAATATCTTTGGTTTTATGCATCTTCTTTAATTCAGTACAAACTGTATAACCATCCATTTCCGGCATTTGAATATCCAACAAGATCAAATCAGGCACTTTTGCTGCAGCCAGGTCAAGTGCTTGTTTCCCATTATTGGCTGGTAAAACAGCAAAACCGTTATTCTTTAAAAAATTCCCCAGAATTTTTATATTTTCGGGAACATCATCTACAATTAAGATTCTGGCTTTTTCCAAGGGAGCTTCATTTGTAGTATTTGTCATGTTTTCATCCTCACTCATTTTTTAGCAATTCAGGGAAACTTAAAAACTGCTTATTCATTTGTTCAATATCAAAAGAATTAGCAAAATTGTAAAGAGTTTTTGCATAATTTACAATTTTAAGTGTATTGTTGGTCTCACCAAACAGTCTTAAATTTAAAGCAAATTGCTCAATATCATCAGAACTCATCAAAGTCTGGATATTCTGCCATGTTTCCATATAAATTTGCTCAAGAGACTGAATTATCTCCGGTGCCAATATTTCTTGTTCCTGAGCCTGTGTATTGATGAGATTATCTTGCTTTTTAAACTCCAGAAACTTGCTGATCTCTTTCATAATCACATTTTTACTGACAGGTTTTTGCAGATAACCATTACACTTTTGTTGCAGATGTTCTCTTTCTTCAACCATATCGGAAGCAGTTAAAGCAACGATTGGAATGTTCTGCAGATTATGATCAGATCTGAGAATATCAATTGCTTCATAACCTGACATAACAGGCATTTGAATATCCATAAAAATCAGATCTACAAGAGTATGCTGTACAACGTCCAGTGCCTGTTTACCATTCTCGGCTTCCAGTAAGATAAGATTTGAATTTTCGAGAAATGCTCTGATAATGATTCTGTTTGTTTCAACATCCTCTGCCAAAAGAATAGTTTGACCAAGAAATTTGAGGGTTGTGTAATCAAATTCATCTTCTTTTATTGGCGATTTCTGATCTTTTGCAATATTGATAACAGGCAAATAAATACGGAAGGCAGATCCCTGGCCAGGGTTACTTTCTAACTCTAAGACTCCGTCCATAAGCTCTACAAGCCTTTTAGTAATAGTCAAACCCAAACCCGTTCCCCCAAATTTGCGGGTACTTTGACCTTCATGTTGTTTGAAAGCCTCAAAGATGATTTCCTGTTGCCCTTTATCTATCCCAATGCCTGTATCACTCACTTCAATAATCAAACTTATAATGCCCTGTTTATGCGGATTAGAAATCATATCAACACTTAGAGTAACATTACCTTTTTCTGTAAATTTGAAAGCGTTACCCAGTAAATTGAGCAGAATTTGCCGGATTCTGGTTTCATCCAATTTCAATCTGTGAGGTAATTCCGGATTGATTTTTATGTGAAAATCTAATTTCTTTTCAAGACATTTGTTGGCAAAAATCTGTTTAAATTCCTGAACCAAAGATTCCAAATCAACATCTTCATAATCCAAATTCATTTTGTGTGCATCTATTTTAGAAAGATCCAGAATATCGTTTATCAACCTAAGCAGATTTTTCCCGCCTATTTGGATTCCATCAAGATAAGATTTTGCCAATTCGGTCGTCGTCAGCTCTCTTAAAAGCTCTGCAAAACCGAGTATTGCGTTCATCGGAGTCCTGATTTCATGACTCATATTTGCCAAAAATTCACTTTTCGCCCTATTTGCTGATTCGGCAGCTTCTTTGGTAATAAGTATTTCCCTCTCTGCTTCTTTTCTCTCTGATATGTCTCTGACTGTTGCCTGTAGAACCTGCTCTCCCCCATGCTCAAATACAGTTAAAGTAACTTCTGTCGGAAAAATTACTCCATTTTTCCGCTTATGTAACCATTCAAATCTGTTAAATCCATTAATTAATACTTTTCGAATTTCCTCATTCGCTGCCATGAAAGAATCTCTGCCATCAGCCTGAAAAGGTGGAGAATCGAGTCCTGGATGTGATTTCAAGTATTCTTCTTTTGTGGCATAACCAAATGCTTCTAAAGCTCGATCATTACAATCTATATTTCCCTTCTCATTTAAAATAGTTATGGCATCGTAAGAACCTTCAAATATTGCCCGGAACTTATTTTCACTCTCCTTTAAAAAAATATCAGCTGTTTTCTTTTCCGTTATGTCCACGCCTGTTCCAATCAAATGCGGCATATTATTTACGAATATCTGACGCCCCGTGAGTAAAAACCATCTGGATGCAGGACCTCCTTTTAAAAGAACTCTGGCTTCAACAGTCTCTTCAATACCGTTTTGAATAACATTTTGAATTCTGTTCTTCACCAGTTCTCTATCTTCTATATGTATTGTGTCCAAAGCATTATAATGATTCATCTCTTCATCTGTTACCCCTAAAATTTCATCTCTTTGATAATTATTCCAACGCACATAATTGCCTTTCATGTCCAACATATAGAAAGTTCCCGGAATGCTGTTTATGATTGTTTTGTTAATTTCCAACTGCTGATCCTCAGATTTCTCAATGTCTTTTCTCTTCGTGATATCACGCGTAACCCCCAAACATTCAATCTTCCTCGTCACAGGATTCAGATACAAATGTGTTGTAACTTCAGTCCAAATTAAGGTTCCGTTCCTGTGTGGTTGCTGAAAGATATTCGTGTAATAATTTGAAGAATCAGGATTCTGCTTAAAATACTCTACCGCCTGTTGTATCCCTGATCTGGCAAACCTGGCGTCCTCTGCTGTTAATGCTCCATCCAACCCAAGCTCAATTACTTCCTCAGGTGTATAGTCTCTTAACTGCTTTACTGATGGACTTAGATAAGTAAATTGGTATGTCTCAGGATCTAATACCCATACTACATCACTCATGTTTTCTGTAATGATCTTATAACTTTCTTCACTCTTTCTTAAAATTTGATCATATTTTTCCTTGATCAACAACAAAAACCCGATGACTCCTACTAGTATTAAAAGATAAGAAAACAAAAACGTAACACTCTGTATCCAATTTGCACTTAATAACCCGGTATTTAATCCTGCAAAGAAACCAAACATCCCTCTGCAAAATAGAATTAATGTCATTAAACAAAAAAAAGCTCCAATAGTTTTAGACAATCTTGATCCGTTTTTCTCAAGCACTAGCCTTAGACCTGATACTGCATAAACAGCCATAACTACCAGAGAAGCTATTCCAACTCTAACCCCTGGAGTATTACCCAATAACCAGAATATGGCCGAACCTGCCAGAATAATTATGGCCATAATACTTCTTAATTTCCTGTTCGATTGGTTTATTGTGATTAGTGCTGCACATTCCAACCCAAAACCTAAAAACAGTATCGTATTCCCTATATATGCCGAATACAGATCCGGGATATTACCTCTTTGACTCAATAAATACCAGGCTAATGCTTGAAAAACCTTCCCAAAAATAAAACGCTTGAATGCTCTATCTTTTGTCTGATTTGTCCTATAAGAAAATAAAACTAAAAACGCAGCCATATTACCAATAAATAGAAGGAAAAGTACCGTCCGGACATCAATTTGCAAAAAAGACATTAATCCCCCCACTATTATCCAGCAACATGAGTCAGTTCACATTTCCTTTTTGCATGAACCCACATCAGCTCTCAAATGCTATTCAACTTTGGTTAAGTATGAGGATGTTCAATATTTTTGTCAATTTCTTTCTCTCCCTACCCCCTATTTACAATTATTTTTTACTATTTACTATTCACAATTAACCATTCATCACTTACTAAAAAAGGGACACATCTCTGTGTCCCTTTATTATTTTTTTCACTCATGACTCATGACTTGTTACCCGTCACTCGTCACTCGTTACTCGTTACTCGTTACTCGTTACTCGTTACTCGTTACTCGTTACTCGTTACCGGGGGAAGATTCGAAAATCCCGGACAAAAATCAAACAAAAAGGGTCAACCCGATATTCTGGATTGACCCTGTGAGCAACAATGACGATTCTATTCTATAACCCAACTGGCAGCGATATGGAAGATGTTTTCAGAGAGCTGGCTGGTACTTCTATTGTACTCCTGTGCAAGGAGGCTGGTCGGAGCCGCATTGCGTGATGCGTTGAATGCATGTTCGTACGCGACATGAACGGCAAGCGGATTCAACAGTTTGTAGCTGAACCCGGCCATGATGTGGTTCTCGACGATGGCCGGAAAAACGGGAAAGAGCGTCGATGCCGGAACGGGATTCGTACCGAATGCACCTCCGGCCCGCACGGTGAGTTCGGGATTGATATCCAGTTCCGCACCGGCCTTCAGCGTCATCGCGTCTTCCCATTTCATCGGGAATTCGAGCTCGAGCGATCCGTCGCTGCCAAGCATGCGATTGATATTCGCGTTATCGCCGCCCGTCATCGTAAGAGTCATGTTATCAAAGGCGTTCTCCCATCCCACGTACTCGATGTCGGCTGAAAAACGAAGACCTTCGGCGATTGTCATCGTCATACCGAAACCGATGGTCTGCGGAAGGGTGAGTTTGGTCTCGAGATTGTAGTTTGCCGCAACACCAAGAGAGAGATCTATCCCGAGTTGTCCGAACATCTGCATCACTGCCGCCTGGGCCTGTTCCATGGTCATGCCGGGATA
>CAYQPF010000231.1:0-6115 GCA_964419225.1 uncultured Candidatus Cloacimonadota bacterium
GCGTAAGCTCTTGTGGGATGGCCGTGATAATCAAGGCAGATCTGCATCCTCCGGTTTGTATTTCTATCAAATGCAGACTGATGAATACCGCAAAATCATGAAAGCCCTCCTCCTCAAATAGGACTAGCGTCCAGCATATTTTGCAGGTGATAACTGGAAGAGTCTGAAACATTTCATTCTTTTCCAGTTCTCTGTTATTGATAAAGGATTAGCATCCAGCTTTTTTTGCAGGTGATGTATGTGGGATATTGATAAATTAATGTCTCATTTGGTAATGCAACATTATGTCACAATGGACTAGCGTCCAGCATATGTTACAGGGGATGAAAAGCTTTATGTAGGGGCTGACTCCCACGTCAGCCCTTTTATGAAGCGGATTTTAGCAACAGGATTTGGGCTAAAGCCCCATGTAGAAAGGGGATAATGTTTGTTTTTATAGTCCTCCGGTTAAAACCGGAGGCTATTGATCAATTGACTCGATCTCTTAAATGCTCTAGAAAAGATCGTTACAATATTATTTCATATTCTGCACAACCCATTTCTTAAAGAATTCGGTAGTTTCCTTCTCCGGTCTGGCATGACCTTTGTTAGGTTCGATAAAAAGTTCTACCTTTGCTCCGGCTTTCTTTAGTTTGGCATAGATATCTTTCACATGGGGGAGAGAGACATTAAGATCATTTTCACCATGAAAGATAAAAACAGGAATGCTTTTGAATGGTTTCAGGTTCTTAGGATTACTAAAATCAGGTGCCTTTAAGCCGGGATCATATTCATTAGTTAATTTAACTTCTCCGGAAAAAATGGCGATCGCTTTGAACTTATCCGGAGTTTCAGAGAAAGTGCGATATACACCGTATCCGCCCATGGAGAAACCTGTCAGAAGGATTCTGGAAGCATCGATGGGATAGTCGGTCTGGACAGCTTCAATTGCTTCGGCAATGTCTTCCTGAGCATTATCCCGTGTGAAACCATTGGAAGGTCCGCGTCCAAAGGGTCCTACCGCAATATAATCAGCAGGGATAAGTTCTTTGAAACCCATGATATCTGTTTCATCACTGGCACTGCCATGCAGAAAGACCATGAGAGGATATTTTTTTGTCTTATCATAGTTTTCCGGCAGATAAACGACATAGGGCTGCATTGTGTTGTCGAGTTTAGAGCGGTAGGCTTTTCTGGAGAAGCCTGTCTTTTCAGCCAGCGGGTCTTTTCCTTTTTCCATAACTGCAAAATAACTGTCTATTTTTTTGAGGATCATCCTTTCTTCATAACATATTTCATATGGTTTAAGGGCATTGATCTTTTTCTGTAGATCTTCAATGATAAATTGCAGAGTTGTATAAGTTCCTTTGCTGATCTTAATTTTATATTTTTCCAGATTTGCTTTGTATGATTCTTCGTTGAACTTGGGCAGAACCGTCAGACCGGCAAAGCTGGCATAGTGTTTATTAGCAGAGAACCAGCCTAATTGATAACCACCTTCTGTAAGTTTTGGAACCGGGTATGTAAAATCTTTTCGGGTAACGCCGGGGGTGATAGCATAATCTACAGATTTGCTGCCCAGGTATTCTCCTTCTGCAGATCTGAGGAGGACCATGATATTTTCTGACAGTTCCTTGTTTGACGCAGTGACAGCAGTAATATCAAGAGTTCCACCTTCTTGTATATGCCCTTGTTTGAAGGAGAGATAAGTTTGCGGATTTCCTTTGAGGACAGGCTTTTGAAATTTAAGTGTCATGTATTCTCTCTTAGAAAATTCGGATCCGGTATGACCATCCAGTAAGGTGTACCAGACAGAATTATTTGGTTCAACACCTTTACAGAAACTCAGATTGAAGCCGATGCTTTCTGAGATCCAGGGATGGCAGGGTCTTACATCATCCCAGGGTAGGAGTAATTCAAAACTAATTTTACCATTCTCAGCGTGGAATTCCAGTTTGGTTTGTTCACTTGGTACAACAAAGATTTTATTCACATTATAGTTCCAGAAGATACGACGGGTCCATTCCTGCTGAGGTTTATTCACGGCAGAACAGGCCAGTTCATAGAATTCATCAGCAGGTTCATTGTTAGGTTTGGGCTGTGCAATAAGCATTACAAAGCCGTCACCGTTCTGGTATGCTCTGTCTCGAAAATACATCTGTTCGGCATCTGCTTCAATATATAAATAGAGAAAACTCGTGCCATAAGCCATTCGATAAGAAATAGGAGTGGTTTTACTCTTTTTTTCTTTAAATACTGCGTTAAAGGTTCTGACAGGCAGAAATTCCAGAGATTTATCCAGAATCCCGTTGATTGTCGGCACTTCTTCCAGAAAGGTTATTTCTTCTTCCATAACAGCAGGTGGTTCTTTTATCATAATGATCTCCCAAGGATTAGCTTCTTCTGCATAAATACAATTTGCTATGCTAAGCATAAATGTAAAGAGTAAAAAGAATTTTAAACAAACATGGCTGCACTTTTTCATATTAACTCCATTATTAATCTTTATTTTTTATTAGGCATTCTCTGTGCCAGACAATTCTCTATTACTTAAATCACTGTGAAGTTTGATATTGTAGCAAAATATTGGTTAATCTCTAATGTTGTAAACTTACTTGAATATATCTATTTGATATAGAATTGCTGAAAAATAAACTTGCCAACAAAGCAACTATAACAATTTATTTGATTAGGAGGATAACATGAAAACATTAGGTCTTATTGGAGGGTTAAGCTGGTTCTCTACAGAAGTATATTATCGGAAACTCAATGAGTTAATTGGTACCAGATTGGGGGATAATTATTCAGCCAAAATATTGCTTTATTCTCTTAATTTCAAGGATTTCAGAATTTTGCAGGAAAAAGATGATTGGGATCAAATCGAAATCCTCTTATCTGATATAGCCCTCAGGTTGGAAAAAGCAGGAGCAGATTGTATTGTAATCTGTACCAACACTCCTCATCTGGTTGCAGATGGAATTCAGAAAAAGATCAGCATCCCTCTCATACATATTGCCGAAGAAACTGCAAAACATATCCAGAAACAAAGCATAAATGAAGTTGGACTTCTTGGAACTAAGTTCACCATGGAACAAGCCTTCTTCAAAGAACGCTTAACACGTTATGGAATTGAGACAATTATCCCGAGCTCTATAGACAGAGATTTTATTCATACTTCAATTTTTACCGAACTGACCAAAGGTGTATTTAAAAACGATACTAAGAAAAAGATCATAGACATTATCAGTTCAATGCAGGATGAAGGAGCACAAGGCATAATCTTCGGTTGTACTGAATTAGCACTGCTTATTAAAGCAGAGGAATATGAAGTAAAAATCTTTGATACAACTTCAATTCATGCAGCAGCAGCAGTTGATTTCGCGTTAAAACAGTAACTAATAGGTGCTTTTTCGAGATTAACCACAAATGGTCACAAATGAGAAACGAATGAACACAAATAATGCAAAGAGAGGGGAGTGAAAAAAAGAGACTTTCTTGGAAGAAGAGCCTGCCAGGCTCTTTATTATAATGACGCAAGCTGCGTCATCTCCCAGAGAATGGTTTTTGTAAAAAATGGTAGTGACCATATGAAATACTTCTTCACAAGACAGCTGGTCACAACCTGAGTAGTAACAAATAATTAGTGATTAGTCTCGTTGCCAATAGAGAAGAGAGTCGTCCGAATAAAAAAAGGACAGGGAGTTCCCCCTGTCCTAAACACTATTTCTCAACCCTATCCTAAATCCTTTCCTTTAAAAAGGGCAAGGACTTGTAGCGGATCCTCATCTCCCTTCCCTTATTAAAAGGGAAGGGCCAGGGATGGGTTGTTGTTTCCTAACAACTAATCAAAGAGGATACTGGACCACTCTGATGCGGTTTTCTTTATAATTCAGCAGTTTTTGAGCTGTTTTTTGAATATCTTTAGCTGTAACTTTATTCAGAAAATCTTTATGATTTATAAAATCAGCAAAATTCATTTTATTGGAATCATAGTTTTTTAGAGAAGATAACCAGAAATCATTCTTGGTTAACTGTGATTCATATGATTTCGCAGCAGATTCATGGAAGATTTGCATATACTTTTCTGCCACTGGTTTTTTCTTAAGTTCATCCATGATCTGATATATAGCTTTAGTCAATTCTTCAACTCTGTCTGGAGAACAGCCTAAACGGATTTCAATTCTGATCTGACAATGGGGATATTGGTCTATAGTGGGATATGCATATACATAGTAAACACCGCTCATTGCTTCGCGGATCTTTTCCCGGAGAAGCTCATTGAATACAAGATTCATGGCATTAGTCTTTGTATTGTTGATTTTGCTGAATTCATAGTCTGAAGTCAGGACAATATTAATCACAGATTTTTTATCCTGTCCGGCATGAACGCTTTTTTCGATAATGTCTTTGGGGTAACGGATATTTCTGTCGATCACTTTTTCCTTCTCATGTTTTACCGGTAAGGAAGCAAGATATGTTTCGACCATATTCTCAAAAGCTTTCTCATCTATTGCACCCACAAAGTAGAAGGTAAAATCGGAAGGATCAGAGAAACGTTCTTTGAAGATTTGGTAGCATTCGTTCATTTTTATCTTATTCACACTATATGCATCAGGAATCATTGTATAGGGATTATTACTATAGAGAGTTTTTTGCACACCGCTTTCAAAGAGAAATTCAGGATCACGGGAGCGATTATTAATGTCTTCTCTGATTTTGGACATCATATTATTATATGCTGTGGAATCGGATCTGACATTTGTAAAATTTAGGTGGATCAATTGGAAAGCTAATTCCAGATCTGTCTTGGAAAATCTGCCGTTCAAGCTTTCCTGGAAAAGGGAAAGAGATGGTTCAACAGCAACATTATGTCCTGCAAGAATTTTTGTTAAAGTCATATCATCAAAATCTGCCAAACCTGAGGCCTGAACCAAATCAACACATACCTTAGCTGAAGCTAATTTAGTTGAATCAATAGCAGAGAAGCCTCCTGGACTATAAGAGTCAAAAACAATTTCATCATTCTTAAAATCAGATTTCTTATAGAGAATCCGAACTCCGTTAGACAAGATCAGTTCCGTAACATTTCCGTCTTCAAGCTGTTTGCGAGATTGAATAGAACCTTTGACAGGCTTTTTTTCCATGAGTGATTTGGCCACACTTTGGTCTTTATAGGCTTGAATATCTTCACCTTCTGTAGCCTGTGTAATTTTTTTGAGTTCATTTTCTGTGGGCAAGAGAACTCCCTCTTTTTCGGGGATTGATACTGAGACAACCCTGTCAGGGTTAGACAAAATCTGTTTGGCCACAGAGTTGACCAGTTTCAGGTTGATGGTGGGGCGAATTTCATTAAATATACTATAAGCTGTTGCTTTATCGACTACAGGATTACCGGTCAAATATGAACGGATTATTTCACCTGCTACTCTTTCGGAACCAATTTTATCTTTTTCCAAGGATTGGTTTTCCAATCTTTTTGCCAATTGCATCAAAGCCATATCGAGTTCGCTTTGAGTAAAGCCATAACGGACAATCCTTTCTTTTTCGGTGATCAAACTCTTTAATCCGTTTTGAATTCCATTATCTTTTACCTGGGCTGCAATGCTGAAGAACATAGTATTTCTAACCATAGGGAATTGATAAGCGTAAGCATTCTGGAAAGGAGGGTTTGCAGATTGAGCTAACTCTTTTAATCTAAAGCCCAGCATGGAACTGATCAGACTAAAAATCTGTTGAGTCATGAAATCACCGTTATTCTTGATTGCCAATACTTTACTTTTGTATGATATTGAAACATCATTACTGGGTGCTTCTTTGTCTGAAACTATTGAATATTGGGTTTGAGTCTGTGCAGGGACAATAATATCAGGTCTTACAGGTGCATTCACAGCCTTGGGAATTGGTTCGAAGTATTCCTTAATGTATTTCTCCATCTCATTCAGGTCGACATCACCTACGACCACAACTGCCTGTAGATCGGGTCTATACCAGGATTTATAAAAGTTGCGGATTGTTTCATATTTGAAAGTGCTGAGTACTTCCTGAGTGCCGATAACTTTCCTTTCAGGGTATTTCGAACCTTTGAGTAATACAGCCATGTTTTTTTCAAACATACGTTCGTTGGCTCCCTGTCCTC
>CAYQPF010000232.1:0-6024 GCA_964419225.1 uncultured Candidatus Cloacimonadota bacterium
AATCTGCCCAATGGTCTGCATCCGGCGGGATCTACGCCAACATCCAAAACAACTGCCTTATCATAATCCTGCACAGCACCCATTATCCGGGGTGAGATCATCGGGACATCGGCGTGACTGAATTGTCCGTCCGGACTGATCACTTCGATTCCCTCTTTTTCGAATACTTCTCTTACATCTCTGCTGCGAAAGTAAGGATTAACGACATCTAAGTCCACAAGTGCAATCTTGTCAAACTGAGATTTTAAAGTTTTAGCAAGGTTGATGGAATATTCGCTCTTTCCGCTTCCATAAGCTCCTATCACTACTATTATTGGTTTTGTCATGAAAACTCCTAAAATTGAAAATAAATAAATGGTTGTATTTCGGCAGATTTGACCTGGATTACCAGCCAAATGAGTGCCAATAATGTTGCTGATTTGAGTAATAGATGAGAATCTGTAAAGATTTGCTGTGCTTTTTCTTCAAGCTTTGTAGGCAGAAAATGCAGGACAAAACCAACGATCATCCAGAAGAATACATTTTGATAAGATACTATCCACTCCAAGAAAATATTCCCTTGGAAACTAAAAATGATCTGTTGAATCATAAGCCAGGCAGTCTGAAATGAATCAGCTCTGAAAAAGATCCAGGATAGACACACAAAATGAAAGGTGATAATTATCCCCACAAACTTGGCCAGAAAAGTGATCTTCCCTTTCTGGAACGGCTGCAGCAATTTATCTAATACCAGTCCAATGCCGTGCAATCCGCCCCAAAAGACGAATTTCCAGTTAGCACCATGCCATAATCCGCCCAGCAACATCGTGATCATCAGATTGATGAGCTGTCTAAACTTACCTTTTCTGTTTCCCCCCAGAGATATATACAAATAATCTCTTAACCAGGTGGACAGAGAAATATGCCATCTATGCCAGAATTCTGTGACACTCCAGGCTTTATAAGGCGAATTAAAGTTGATATTCAAATGAAAACCCAATAACAGAGCAATACCAATAGCAATATCCGTATAACCGGAAAAGTCACAGTAGATCTGTAAAGCATAACCATATACTGCCAAAAGGTTTTCTACACCGGAAAACTGTGTTGGACTCTGAAAAACTCGATCCACAAAATTTGTGCTGATATAGTCTGCTATAACTGCTTTTTTAAATAATCCTGTACATATTAGAAAGAACCCTCTTCCCAGATCCTGACTGCTGACGAAGATCTTTTTGTTGATCTGTGGTAAAAAATCTGAGGCCCTGACAATCGGTCCTGCCACAAGCTGAGGGAAAAATGATACATAAAAACAAAAATCCAACAGTGAATTTATGGGTTTCAATTTCCCTCGGTAAACATCTATTGTATAACTTAGGGTCTGGAAGGTGTAAAAGGAAATACCAACCGGCAAAAAAATGTCCAGCAAGCTTATACTTGTACCACTCAAAGAGTTGATAGTACTGATGAAGAAATTGGTATATTTGAAATACGCTAACAGACCAAAATTAACGACTAAACTAAAGATCAATAAATACAACTTTTTGCTTTTCGTTTGAGCATTATTAATATAATGCGATAAATGGTAATCAACTACCGAAGAGATGATCAAAAGAAAAAAGTAGAGTCCGCTTGATTTATAATAGAAATAGAAAGATAAAATTGTTAAATAAATTACGCGTGCTTTTTTATTCCCGTAAATGAATTGATAGAATAATAAAGTGAAGAGAAAAAAATATAAAAAGAAACCGCAACTGAAGATCATGGGCTCCTGAGGATTATATTTTAACTGATTAAAAATGTTGTTAATTAATTCCAAATTGATCATACCTCTGATTATTTTAAGATTTTCTTGATACTTGTTCTTTTATCTTCAAATGCCTGAAAGTCATCCAAAAGTGATTTAGAGAATAGTTCTCCCTGAATTTTGTACCCGCTCTGAGTAAAATGAACTCTGTCTTTACCTGCTAAACCACTTTTTACCCATTGCTTCATAGATCCTGATCCACCCATAACATTATACAGATCCCAGTATGCCAGATCATTTAAAAGACAATATTCTTTAATAAACTCATTCAAAATTTCAACATTCGGATTATTCTTATACCCACGACGCTTCCTCAAATAATTATCTGCAGGTAAGGTTATTATTATCCCTGCTCCCGGATTATTCAGAGAAATCGTTCGGATCAAATAATCGAAACTTCTCTGGAAATCAGCCAAGTTAAACACCTTACTATATGAGTCGTTTGTTCCTAATGAGATTATTACCAAATCTGGAGATAATTTGTTTAGATCTGATTTTAGATTTTCAATATTATTAAATGTTCTATAAGATGCCCCATTAATCCCGATCGAACTATACAATACTCCGGGTTTATCATTACGAAGAACTATCCCACCCAGTTCTAAATTTTGAGATAATGTGTCCTTTTGAACTATTTGCAGATTGAAATTACTTACTTCTTCTTTTAGTTTTATAGTTGTCCTTCTGCCATAAAGGGTTTGCACACTCTTAAAATTATCATTCTGGATTATATTGAAATCATCCAAATTATGCCAGAACTCAATCTGAGAGAACTTATTCTCTGAGTTCTTAGAAAGAATGTCCAACGCTATTTGCTTATCATAACTCAGTACTCTATACCCTGAGATCCCGAAACTCATTCCGGGATTCTTTAAAATCTTGTCAGACTGCCAAACATTGGCTGATTTGATTTGAAAATCCAACGGTGAATTGGTCCCGGCCAAGCGATAAGGATAGATAAACCCTCTGCCGGCATTGCCAAACCTGCTTTGAAGCTGATTACGAATAACAGATGTGAAAAAATCAGCCTGGATATGAGAATCACCTATATGTAATATTCTAACCTGTGTGTCCTTTCCTTGATCCAAATCTGCTAACTTTGTATAAAATTTGTGCAGAGCTGGTTCAGAATTATTGATATGACAATATTCCAGCTTGGGGAATGAATATTTAGAAGTTAACCCAAACAAAGCAGTATCCAGAAGCAATAAAATTATTATATTGATTATGTATTTCATTGTTTTATAATATTCTCTGTTAGCTTTATTAATCCTGATTCGAGAAGATCATGAGCTATTCCATAGTTAAGTCTCAACCATCCTGTACCCGATTTACCAAAGGCTGCTCCAGGAATAATCACAAGACCAAGTTTCGCCAGATCCTGACAAAAAGTAATGTCATCATCAACCAGATCAGTTCTGAAAAAGATATAAGGTGCTGCCTGATTATGTGAAAACTCCACATTAGGGATGCATTGAGTCAATTGTTCTTTAACCATTGTCTCTGCTAAGATCAGCTTTTGGCGAGTGTCTTCCACAATCTGCCAATAATCTGTTTCAAGTATTTTCTGAGCTGTCCTTTGGGAAACAACTGAGGCACAAGTCGTTAGGTACTGATGCGTATTTGTAAAACTTCTGTTCAGTTCTATTGGTGCAACTACCCAACCCAGCCTTATTCCGCTAAGACATAAGGATTTGGATACCCCGGATATTATAATATGCTTGTCAGAAAGCTTAATAAAACTTGGTAATTTCTCATTAAGATAAAGATCTTTATAGATTTCATCAACAATCAGGAGTATGTCATTTTCAAGACAAAAATCACTTAATGTTTTCATTTCCTGCAAGCTGAGTGTACAACCCGTCGGATTTGATGGATTAGAGAAGATCAAAGCCTTTGGTTTTGCTAAAAGTAGTTCCTGAAGTTTTTCAATATCTATGCTGAATGCCGGAGGAGTTAACGTCAATACCTGACACCCACCACCCAGCATAGTGATGATTGTTTTGTAGGCAGGATACCCGGGATCCATTATAGCTACCGTATCACTCGGATCGATCAAAGAATATAAAGTTGTAAATATAGCTTCTGCAGAACCATTAGTCACACATATTTGTTCTGTCTGAACAAGGTTATCGTAATAGCCTGCAATAGCATTCCGTAATTCCGGCAATCCCTGATTCGGAGTATAGAAATAATGATCAGCACTACAAACATCCTGCATAATCTGCTTTACTCTTGCATCAACAGGATACTGGATTTCACCCAGTCCCATGTTGATCGAACCAGGTGCTGCTAATTCAGCAATCCTGCGGATCAATGATTTCTCGGGAATTCTGTTCTTCAGCATTTATCTAAGCTCTTGCTCCAATGCGACAGAGCTGTCACTTTTTTCATCCCTGAATTTAATTATTATAGGACAATATACTGAATAATCAGGATTAGTTTTCAAAGGTCTTGATCCTGCAACAACGACTGCTCTTGCTGGAATAACTACAGGCCTACCCGGTTCTTTAGGCAAAAATTCATCTGTCACTGCATTAAATACAGGGGTAGAAGAAGTCAAAATTACACCAGCTGCAATAATAGCACGTTCACACACGATAACACCTTCGTAAATCCCTGTATTTCCACCAATGAAGACATTATCCTCAATGATCACAGGATTGGCACCAATTGGTTCCAAAACACCACCCAGCATAGCTCCTGCACTCACATGCACATTCTTTCCTACCTGTGCACAACTCCCGACCAAAGCATGTGAATCCACCATTGTGTTGTCATCAACATAAGCCCCTACATTGATATAGGAAGGAGGCATAATTGTTACTGACTTTCCCAGATAACATCCTGTTCTGACAGATGATCCGCCAGGTACGATCCGCACTTTATCTTCAAGAGTGATTTGTCTTTCGGGGTATGTATGTTTGTCGATAAAGGTCTTGGCATCTCCCCAGTTTGATTCCTGCAGATATCCCATTCTAAACCCAAGTAAGATCCCTTTCTTCACCCATTCGTTAACCCGCCAGCGTCCGTCAGCTTTTTCAGCAGATCTGATCTGACCCTTGTTGAGCATTTCTATAAAACTATAGAATAAAGCAAAATCTGCAGCATTAAAGCCTTCTTTTTTGTTTTGGAATAAATCCTCTATTTGTTCTCTCATCTTACCTCATTTCTTCCAGATTGTACCATTGGGTGTGTCAACCAGTTCGATCCCGAAATTCTTTAGATCGGTTCTGATCTTATCTGCCCAATCCCATCTTTTTTCTTTCTTGAAATCATTTCTGTAATTGATCAATAATTGCACTAAAAATTCATCATTCAACGTTACAGGAGCTTCTTCATGCTCTTTAAAATCAACAGCCAAATTGGAGAAAAATCCTAAGATTCGGCCCAAAGTTAATAGCATTGAAGCAGCTTGCTGCCTTTGTTCTATCGTATTCTGAGTATCATTTCTGACGATTCTGTTTAAATCAAACAGACAGGCCACTGCTTTAGCTGTATTAAAATCGTCATCCATTGCTTCTATAAACTTTGACTTGAGAACGATAACTGATTCGTCTCTGATCTCCAAATCATGTGGTAAAGATACTACATCAATATTCTTTAAAGATGTCAGGAAATTCTTTACTGCTGTTTCTGCTTCTTTCACCAATTCCTCATTGAAGTCTATCGGACTGCGATAGTGTTTGGAAAGAAAAAAGAACCGAACAGTATCACTATTATATTTTTTTAATATGTCCCGGGCCGTAAAGAAATTATTGGCACTCTTGGACATCTTTTCACCATTAATATTCAGGAATCCATTGTGCATCCAGTAATTGGCAAGTTTACTGCCAGTATGAGCTTCTGCCTGAGCAATTTCATTTTCATGATGCGGAAAAACCAGATCAGTTCCTCCACCGTGTATATCAAACTTTTCTCCCAGATACTTCTGAGACATGACTACACATTCTGTATGCCAGCCAGGTCTGCCATCACCCCATGGACTTGGCCATTTCGGTTCTCCTGGTTTTGCCTGTTTCCAAAGAGTAAAGTCTGCAGGATTTCGCTTCTGAGTGTTTTCTTCAACTCTTGCCCCGACTCTTAGATCTTCCAGTTTTTTGCCCGATAAACTGCCGTAATCTGCGACACTATCAACTGAGAAATATACATCACCTTCACTCTCATAAGCATTATCTAACATGATCAGTTCGGCGATAAAATCTGTCATCTCCTGTAAAAAATCTGTAGCTAACGGT
>CAYQPF010000233.1:0-6011 GCA_964419225.1 uncultured Candidatus Cloacimonadota bacterium
AACACACCTCCCCCGCTTCGCGGGTACTCCTCTCCAGAGGAGAATTGAGTCGCAGCTTCTTCATGCATGTGTGCTATGCTTCTCAACAGTCATTTCGAGGTTGACACTACACTAGTTTAAAAACAAGTTATCTTATCTTTAGGTAATAAATTATTTTGGAGATTTAATGATAATTGAAATATTAATGACTTTGCTATGTCTTATAACCATATTGATCTCGTGTTTCAATTTTTCTAATGCCGTGGAATGGCTGGGCAAGAAGTTGAACTTGAGTCAGGGAGTTGTGGGAAGTGTTTTAGCAGCAGTTGGAACTGCCTTACCGGAAACGATTATTCCATTCATTGCGATTATCTTTTACAAAGGAGCAGATGGAGCCGATATTGGAGTGGGAGCTATAGCAGGAGCACCGTTTATGCTAGCTACTCTTGCTTTTTTTGTGACAGGTTTGGCAGTAATCATTTTTACTTTGTTTGGAAAACGCACAATAAGAATGAATGTTGATATGAGTATCTTTTCGCGGGATCTGACATTTTTTATTATTATTTATAGTTTGGCAATTCTGTCCACTTTGTTTTACCAAATCATCATCCTGAAATATATTGTAGCTCTAGTCCTTTGCCTGGCTTATATTGTATTCCTCAAACAGACCTTTAATGATGTATGTATAGATTGCGAAAATCTGGATAAACTATATTTTAGCAGGATATTTAAAGTTGATAATTCCTTATTTTGGATTTATGTACAAATTACAATTTCTTTAATCGGCATAATAATTGGAGCTCATTTCTTTATTAAATATGTGGAATTTCTTTCAATTGCCTGGGGTGTAGCACCTCTGATTTTATCGATCATTATTACACCGTTTGCTACTGAATTGCCCGAAAAGCTTAATTCTGTGATCTGGGTGGGCCAAAAAAAGGACACATTAGCTTTAGGCAACATAACAGGTGCAATGGTTTTTCAAAGCTGTTTCCCTGTAATTGTTGGGATGCTACTCACAACCTGGGATCTGCAGGGAATTACAATTTTGTCAGCCGTCATCGCATTATCAGCAGCGTTGATCAATCTGATCTGGATTAAAGTATTCAAAACGGTGAATGCGTATGTATTATTATTTGGAGGGGTGCTTTATGGGATATTTATTTATGTGGTTTTCTTTGTAAAATGAGTTAATTCAATACCAGGTCTTTTTGCTGATCAGGTTTTTTAAGCAAATCAGATAAGTATTCTTTTGCTGCTAGTGTTTCAGGATGTTCTGCACCTAATACTTTTTCATTGATGTCGATAACTCTTAGATAAAGGCGTTGTGTTTCGGCTAATTTCCCTTGTGACTTATACAAACTGGCCAGATACTGTAGTGATTTTGCTGTGCTGAGATGTTCAGAGCCAAGCACTTTTTCTCTTGTTTCCAGAACTCTTAAATGGAGAAGTTCTGCCAGATCATATTTTCCCTGGAAATGGTACAAATTTGCCAGATCATTTAATGATGATACTGTATGCAGATGATCAGAGCCAAGATCTTTTTCTCTAATCCTTAAAACTCTTAAATGGAATTCTTCAGCTTGGGCATACTTTTTTTGATAATGGTACAAATTGGCTAAATTATTAAGTGAAATTGCGGTTTCCGGGTGTTCAGATCCAAAAATCCTTTCACGAAGATCTTTTCCTTTAGTAAACATTTTCTCAGCGTCTTCATATTTTCCCTGAACATAGTATAAGCTACCCAAATCATCTAATGAATTAGCTGTGTCCTGTTGATCATTCTTTTTTTGAATTTTCTCTCTAATTTCAAGAGCTCTTAAATACAATAATTCAGCCTGATCATACTTTCCTCTGGAAAAATAGAGATAGCCAAGATCATGAAGCGATTTTGCGATACGGGGATTATCTTTTTTTAATAATCTTTCCTGGATTTCTAAAGCTTTTTTAAGATTTAACTCAGCTCTGATAAAATCATAATTCTCTCCATAAAAAACACCTGCTTTAACTAAATAATCTGAAGCATTCAGTTCTTCTGCAGCCAGTAAATAATGACCGGCTATGTTTTCTGCATTAGCATCTAATTCTTCTGAAAACAGGCGTACCATTGCCTCAGCTGCTGACAGGTGTAATTGTTTCAGCCGATTGGTTACCATTCTTTGATATGCGATATCCTTAATCAAAACATGGGCAAAAATATAGCGAATTTCATCCAGCCCCGACCACATCCTGCTAATCTTTCCATTACCAAGTTCTTCTTCAATTTTCCTGTCCAACATATCAGCTAAAAGCTTTGTATTAAACTCCAATCCCAAAACAGAAGCATTTTGTAAAGTCCATCGTACACTATCTGATAAATTGTCTAAGCGATTACCGATAATGTCGCTGATATTGAAAGTAATGAGATGAGAAGCATCACCAATAATATGATAATTTGTATCAAAAAGGTTATTTTCCTGTAAAAAAGCAATTAACTGTTCAATAAAAAAAGGATTACCTTCGGCACGATTGATAATCAGATCAAGAGTTTTTTGAGGAACCAGAGTACAATTCAACAAATGGCAGATCAGAGAACTACTGTCTGTCTGATAAAGATGTTCAAGATTAATGAATTTTTTTTGAAACCCATCTAAGTTCATATCAACGGTACCACCTAGATCCTGATAACGACATGCACAGACAATAAATACCGGAAAAGTGTTTTTTGTCTCCAAAGTTTTCAAAAAACTTAAAGTTAGCTCTTCTATCCATTGCGGATCATCCAAATGAATGATAACAGTTTTCTGTCCGGCTAAGGCTGATATAAACTTCGCGAATGCCTTTTTAAGCTGACCATGTCGTTCATCCGGGGGTAAATAAGTATAAACTGAATTAGCCCATTCAAAACCTAATAAGGAACCGATAATTGACTCAATTCTAATTAATTCCTTATCTTCACCTGCTAAATTTGCCCATTTTTTTCTAAATCGCTCCAGATTCCGTCTGACCGTCTGCAAGGAATCAACGGCAAAGTAACTACGCAAAATTTGCCTGACAGGTTCCAGAATTTTTTTATCAACCGGGTCACAATATGCAAAGAATTTATGATGTTTTTCTTTAGAATAACCATTTAATGCTTCAGAAACCAAACGGCTTTTACCCATGCCGGCTTCCCCGGAAACGTAAATTACTGTATTAGAATTGCATTTTAAAATGGTGTTTAAAAATATTAATTCTTGTTCTCTTCCAACAAATTCACTTTTATTTATTTTTTGACCTTCTGGCTTTAATCCATTAAGCTGATATATATTTACAGGAGAAACAAATCCTTTTAATTCAATAAATCCTTTGTTGGCAAAACTATAGTGAAAATATAAATCTCTTTGCAAAAAAGTATCTGTAATAATTGTTCCTTCAGAACTTTTGCTCATAAGACGTGCTGCCAAGTTAACTGTTGCACCTAATGCTGTATATTCACAAGTGTTTTTTGTGCCTACAAAACCTGCAAACACTTTTCCGCATGATAACCCGAATCCCAGCGAAGGAACAGCCTGACGGGCTTCTAAAGCAAATCGGCAAACACGATCCAGGGTATTACCAACAGATTTAGGCAATCCAAAAATAATTAAGCCCACCAAGCCTTTGTCAGTACCATCCAATTTGTTGAAATATCCACTGTATGCATCCAGTTTATCATGAAGTAAACCGAGGACTTCTTCCTGCATATTTGACTCGGTTTGACTGAAATCAACGAAACAGTAAGCTGCTTCCCGGATTTCACTTTCGGGTTTTTCGGCAATTAATCTTTTGTGACAGAATTTTGTATAACTGGATGAGACAAAAGAGTAATTCAATTTATGTTCCGAAGGTATGGGAGTAATCTCATTTGAAGTGTTTCGGCCAATTTGTTTAAGAACAGATCCGGAATAAGCAATATTTAGTTTTTTAGAGGAAAGTTGAGCGATCTCTTGTAAAGGCTTACCATAAAAAACATACTCATTTTGATAATCATTTTGAAAAATCTGCCAATTAATTTTTCCCATACTAACAGTTATTCTGACGCCTATATTGAAATCTCCTAATGAAGAAATGAATAATTTTGTTTCGGAAAACCTGTAATTCAGACTCTTAATAACATAAAGCAAGCCATCAGGATTCGTCGCAGGGAACAACGCACAAAAGGCATCTCCTGCAAAATGACTGATAAACCCACCATTATTTTCTACTAATTCAATAGGAGTTACGAACACTTCTTCCAAAAATCGGTTTAATTCTTCAGCCCCAATTTTGCCATGCTTACGAAATTCATTTCCGATACTGGTAAAGTCAGCAATATCAAAAAATAAGACATATCCTTCGATTATTCCGGAGTAATTCTTATTTTCATATTGATTTAAGATAAATGGTGGTATGTACCTAATCATTATTTCAATCTCCACCTAAAAAGTATTGGATAAAATTGAACTTTATAGGATTCTTTCCAGATAATATAGTCTAAAATATGACAAATAAAAAGTAGTTTTGATAATTTTGACTTAGAGTTTTCGACCAGACTCAATTTTGAACTGTACAATAAAGTAGAAGACAAAATATTTCTCTGGACAACAAAGTACAATTTTCACATAATAGGAAAAAAACAGAGAGGTATAAAAATGAAGTATGGTATTTTTATTATTCTTGTAGTAGTCATCGCCATTGTTTTGCTTTTATTTACTATTGGACCCAATTTGAACCAATATGACTATTTGAAAAATCCTGTAATTAATCAGAAAATTAATCAAAAAGTTGTTGTTGTAGAAATGAAAGGAGATCCAAATACCGTCGGATCTGATGTCTATAAGCTGCTATTTAAAACCTATTTCAAAACTCCTGGAGTCACCAAAGGTCCCAAGCAACCTGCACCACGTGCCAGATGGCCGCTTGCCTGGGATACACCCAAGGAACAATGGATGGGCCTTTATGCATTGCCAGTACCGGACAGTACAACAATTCTACCGGTAGTAAAAAATCCCAAGAATTTAAAGATTTCACTTGATACCTGGCAATATGGAGAAGTTGCTGAAGTTCTCCACACTGGACCATACACGGAAGAAAAACCTACTATTGATAAATTGTATGCCTTTATTCAACAACAGGGATACAAAATTTCCGGTATTCATGAAGAAGAATATATCAAAGGACCGGGAATGTTCTTCAAGGGCGATCCCAAAAAATATAAAACCATTATCAGATATACTGTCGTAAAAGCTGATTCTCTTAAAACCGACTCTACTAAACCAACTCCTGCCAAAAACAAATAATTGATACGGCAGAAAGGAGCCAATATGTTGAACAGAACTTTTTTTATTATCCTGATATTATTTAGTTCGATCTGCCTGAGTGCAATCACTGACAAAGATATTATTGCTAATAAATACTCCGGTGACGATATCAAAAACCTTGTTTCTACTAATGCTGATTATGTTAAAAAAGATATCATGGATGGGAAAACCTTGCTTTACTATGCTTCAGGCAGGAATCAAATTGATCTTGTTAAGTATTTGATTGAGAATGGTTCAGACATTAATAAAGCCAATAAATGGGGTATCACACCTTTGATGATTGCCTGCAAATTCGGATCCCGGGAAGCTTTTGAACTACTACTATCCAAAGGTGCCCAGACCGGAGATCCCAAGAATCCCGAGAACCTAATTATGATCTACGCAGCGGATGGTGGTGATATCAGCATAGCTTCATATCTTGCTTCACATGGGTTCGATGTAAATTTTAAACATTCTTCCGGATGGTTCCCACTTGTCAGTGCCACGACGAACGGCAGACAAAAAATGGTCGAATTCCTTCTCCAACAAGGAGCCAATCCAAATATGAAGTTTGAAGCATCAGATAATTTAACTGCTTTGCATTTTGCCGTTTACAAGGATAACCCGGATATTGTTAAAACATTGATTGCCGGCGGAGCTGATTTAAACCAGCAAACTTCTGCAGGTGATACACCTTTAGGAATAGCAATCTCTTCAGGAAAATTCGAGTTCGTGACGTATTTACTGGAAAAA
>CAYQPF010000234.1:0-5948 GCA_964419225.1 uncultured Candidatus Cloacimonadota bacterium
GTGCGAAGGGAAGTCCAATTGAATTTTCAGCCTGAGTACCTTACAGATAATCAGTTGATAGGTCGATGTCGAGATATAGGCATAGTATTTGTAATTTTTCAGGCGACCCGTTTACGTTTGGATTTTCAGGAATTCATTCAGCTATTGTTAACAACAGGTCGGGAAACAGGTGGATTCATTGATTGTTTAGATTTTGGAGATAAGGGGAATAACAGTCTTATTTATTTTGGTGCACCGATATCCTATGAGAACAATTTATTAAGAGCAGTTAATTTTGCTGAGACTCTTAAGCGGGAGAGTAAAATTCCTTTGCGGATAGGAATTACAACGGGGACAGTTTTGGCTTGGATGCTTGGAAATCAGACACAGGCAGCATATGCCTGCCTGGGAAGTTCCGTGAATTTAGCTGCCAGGATGATGATGGAAGCACAATGGAACCAAATTCTTGTTACCCAAACCATATATCAGAATTTGAATAAGATGTATTTGTTTGCTTCCTTGGGTGAAGCATTATTTAAGGGATATCAAAAGCCAGTTGATTTGTATGAATTGATCCGCAAGGAATCACATTTGTTTCGGCAATGTAAGCATGCAAAGTTAATAGGACGCGACAAGGAATTAGCCATACTCCAGGATTTATATTCTGATTTGAATACGGCAGGTTCGACACGGATAGTTTATATTTATGGATCTGCGGGTATGGGTAAAACCTGTCTGGTGGATAGTTTTTTAAGTGAACTGGAAGATCAGCCTGAGATTTGTTTCATTAAGGGAGACAGTATTCTGAACAAGAGTTTACAGCCATTCAGTCAATTGTTGGAGACATATTTGGAGTTAAGTCAGAATCAGGATGAGAAGGTCAGGAAGGAGATTTTTGAGCTAAATTTTCAGAAGTTGGTAGAATGTGACAGTAAGGAGCATACAGAATTGAGTAAATATGCACAGAATCTCAGGCAGACCAAATCTTTTCTAGCAGAGTTATTACACATCAAAACAGAGGATAGTCTTTATACACAGCTTGATCCACAGTCCCGATTCAATAACACGGTTTTTGCGTTGAGAGATTTTTTACTCTATTTATCGACAAGGAAGAACTTGATTTTGGTTGTAGATGATTTACAGTGGTTGGACAAAGATTCACGTTTCGTGTTACAGGTTTTGTTGAGAGTCTTGCCGAAACATGCAATTCTTTTATTAGTAACTGCCAGGATTGAGGATAGTTCGGCAAAAATTGTCTTACCTTTGGAAGATGATTTGGCAAGTGTGGAAATTGATTTGAATAAACTTTCCGATACAAGTATAACAGAACTTATTACCGGAATTTTCGGACAGATTCCAGGAGAAGAATTATTCCGGTTTCTGGAAACAAAAACAAAGGGAAATCCTTTCTATTTGGAGCAATATTGTTATTTCTTAAAGGAAAACAATTTTATCAGGCAGGGCAAAAAAGAGGTTGAACTTTTACTTAATCCTACCGAATTGCCTTCATCGGTGAATCAGACAATTGTTGCCAGAATAGACAGGCTGTCTCAGCAGTTAAAAAATATAGTACAAATAGCATCTGTATTGGGGCAGGAATTTGATATCAGGATACTCAGATCGATTCTACAGACCTTTCAGAATTTAAACTTTGCACAAAATCCTGATTTACAGCTTTCAGAGGGAATCAAGGAGAGGATCTGGTCTGTATATTCCGAGATCAAGTATATTTTCTCGCATGCACTGTTGCGTGATTCTGCTTATGAAATGCAGCTTCGGACGAGGTTGAAAGAGATCCATAGATTTGCAGCCAAAACAATTGAAGAATATTATCCCCAGAATTCCGATTATTTCTTTGATTTGGGTTATCATTATGAAAATGCCGGGGACTTAGAGCATGCCGGTAAATATTTTGAATTTGCAGTGGAGAAAGCTCTCGATAATTATCAGAATCATTTTGCCTTGACTTGTCTGGAAAAGGTTGTGTTATTTACAAAAGATCTGAATAAGAAACTTAATATGAATTTCAAGAGAGCCAGTATTTATTGTCTTATGGGAAAAAGAGAGGAAGAATTAGCCATTATCAAAGAGAATCTTGCTCCAGCCCAAGAGAATAAACTACTGGAATGGGAAATCCGATATAAAAGTCAGTTAGGAGCACATTTGGAGAAGTATGGGGAGATGCAGCAGGGCATTGAAGTGTTAAAAGAGGCTCTGGGTATGTTGACAGAAGAGATTAAAACAAAGTCTCCATTTATATATGCCAGATTAGCTTCAGCGTTAGGAAGTATATATTTCAAATTAGGTGATTTGGAACAGGCAAAGGAATATTTTTTGGAAGATATGCGGGTGAGTGATGCCAGTGATGACAGTTATGGTTTTCAAAGAGCGATGACTAATCTTGGGGTAATTCATGGTTATAAAGGCGAATTTGATAAATCTTTGGAGTGTTTTATGGCTTATGCCACAAAAAACCGGAAACTAAACAAAGCTGATGAATGTATTCTTTATGGGAATGTTGCCCAAACTTATGGGATGATGGGTGATTTTGTGAATGCCAAAGAATATATGACCAAGCAAATGGATCTGAGCATTGAAATTGGCGATAGAGCCGGGTTATGTTCTGCCTTGGGGAATTTTGCTATATATTATCATTACCAGCAGGATTATGAAAAATCCTTGGATAGTTTTGACCAATGGGAGCAGACTGCCCTGGAAATGGGAAATAAAATGAGTGCAGCTGATGCAGTTGCCAATAAAGGGCAGGTTTATGCTACGATGGGAAAGTGGGATGAAGCAATTGCCTGTTTCCAGAAGAAAAAAGAAGTGTCTCTTGCTTTGGGAGATATCTATGGAGGATATCGGGCATTAACTGCTATTGCTGATTATTATGTACATAAGCAGGAGATCTCTTTGGCCTTATCCAGTTATCTTGAGGCAGAACAAAAGGCTCAAATGATAGCAAATCCTAAGGTTTATGTCGAGGCACGGGATTTTACAGCAGATCTTTATTATCAAATGTGGAAAGAAGAGCCTCAGGAAGAATACCGACTGGGAGCATTGGAACGTTATGAAGCAATCAACAGCGACGGAAAGTATGATGAGAAGATAAGAGAGTTAGTTGTTAGTTGTTAGTGAAGAGAAGAGGAAGGCATTTTCTCCTTCTGACTAGTCTGACCAGTCAGACATGTCCGACTCTTCCAATCTCCCCCTAACTCTATCAATTACTTCACGAGCAGCATCTTGCGGGTGATACTCTTATTCGGGGTACTCAATTTATAGAAATAGATTCCGCTTGAGACAGGATTCTGACTGGAATTAGTACCTTTCCAGGTGATATTGTGCTGACCGGACTCCAATTGTTCATTGAGCAGAGTTGTAACTCTTTGGCCTTTGATATTGAAGATTTCCAGTGTGACCTTGCCGGAAGTGGGAAGAGTAAAAGAGATCTGAGTTTCAGGGTTGAAAGGATTAGGATAGTTTTGGTTCAGGGTGAGAGGCTGAGAAGGGGAGATAGCCTGGTCGTTCACCGGGAGTTGGGAGAGATCGATCTTTTGGACAAGGTAAGTATAGTAATTTTCAAATGGAGGCAAAGGGGAATTTCTCCAAACCAGATAGGTGTTTTGATTATCGATTGGGTATAATTGGGGTTTGAAATAGTTTGCACAATATCCCAAAGACAGATTATTACTAATTTCATCGGTATTATTACTGAATCTGGTAAAGAAGAGGGAAGTATTCTCTACATTATAACCTCTAAGATATGATATTCCGAGATTATTACCGAAATTCCCTGCTGTGAATGAATAAACACTATCAGAGATTAAAAGACCTTCTTCATCCAATTGCTCAAAAAATTCATTGTCGATAAGAGCATACTTTTGCAGGATTAAGCGGTTTTCAGATGTGCTGGCATCACGATAGATGACATTAAAGATATTATTTTCAAAACCATAAATCTGATGATCTGAATAGTTACTATTGTTCATGATAACATGCCCGACTAAGGGATAAACTAACGAGAAATCGGAATATCTGATGATCTGAATTCGTAATTCATAAAAATTGTTGACCCAGAATAGGAGAAGACCCTGGGAAGTATGAAATGCATTGACATTTACCTGATAGAGGTTTGAGGCAACCTGCAGTCCGGAAGTTGGTAAGGAAGGCTCAGGGATAAGATCATCAGATAAATGGTGCATGTAAATATTGTAGGTGTAGCCTGTGTCTTCTAGTTTGAAGAAAAGCAGATCCTGCCCAAAAATGCCGGCAAGTCCTTTATCGAAGCACAGTTCCGTAATTGTATTGTCGAAGGTGGTTTCATTGTAGAGCTTATGTACATAGTAGTCCTGTTGGTAAATTGGAGTTTGATAGAAAGCCCAGATACAATCCGGTCTGTTTTCATAATGGAAATAGGGATACAAATCCTCATAATTGAAGTTTGTTTCACCCATATTATTAATATTTTTACCCCGCCAGTAGTTTGCATTGTCTCTATAAGAAATTATATAGTTTTGGGCAGGAGATTTGTGTACTCGTGTAATTGAATTAGGTGAATTGTAATTTTCGGCAACAATAGTTTTACCTGCGTAAGGTAATATATTATTACCATCAGAATCAATTTTGTACATTCGTAAATCAATATATTGTTGAAACATAGTGAAATTATCGGCATCAGCAAAAAAGTAGTTGGGAAATCCCATTCGTCCAAAATAGAAGTTTTCGGTATCTATTTCTGAATAGTTGTATCCTGGATCAACGATACATTGCTGTTGATAATTGCTCCCCAGATAGTCGAAGAGATGCCGGGAAAAAGTTTGATTATAGGTTGTCATGTAAATGCGATCATTCAGGAGAATCCAGTTGTATTGGCAATCATACTCTAAGAGAAGGGAAGGATTGCCGATGATAATACCCTGATCAAAGGCAAAAGTATTGTCCTGATTTAGAATTTGTAATCTTAAGAAATGGGTTAAAACAGGGTCATAATAGAAAATAATTAATTTTCCTGTAGGAGATATTCCAGAAGAAATTAAGTATGCAGAGGGTAAAACAGCTTCTTCAGAGATTGAGTCTCCGCTACTATTATATTTTTGGATAGAAAGCTGATGGGAGTTATTTGTAGTTTTTTTGAGCAAATAGAATTCGCTGTCGTTTATAAAAGTCATAGACTTTCTATTGTTACCAGTTAGGTACCAAAGAGGTTCACCAGATGGAGAGTATTTAGTGATATTAGAATTGGATAACGGATCACCGATCACAAAAGAGTTATCTGCAAACACGTGAATTTGAGCATCGTATCCGGCATATACTGTATGTCCGGTAAAAAGCAAATCACCTGTGGGAGAGAATCTATAATAAGCATAATTGTTTTGAGTAGAATTGTAATTTGAAGTGAATATGTATAATCCGTCCGGATAAGTTCGGCAAATTTTTACAGCTTGTGGATTATTCGCAATTTGCTGTTGCCAGGCAACGGAGCCGGTTGTGTTCACTTTAAGCAGAATCAGATTTTCCGAATTTTTAAAACAAAGATAAGCTCCACCGTCAGGATCCGGGATGAATCCATCGAAGGCTGTGAGATAGTTGTTTGTGATACAGGTAAATGAGTCTGTCAGATAAACTCCGTTTTCTCCCCAGAGACGTTGTCCTGTCTGGTTGATCTTTTGAGCTTTTAATCTGATATTCGGATAAGGATTGTGTTCTATCCAAGAGATAATGAGACAATTGTCTGAGGTTGTGATGATATTGGGACTTGTCTGAGTGAACTGGTTATTTGTATTCGGATCAGGCATGATCTGCCAGAGAGAATCTCCGACACTATTTGTGGCTTGCAGATAGATTTTGCTTGTTTGACCATCAACCTGAGCCCAGGCGTGGAAAACATTTTCCGAAATATTAACAGAAGAATTATTCCAGGTTACATCCCGGTGCTCCATCATTTTGGCGGGTTGGGGCCATTGCAGTTG
>CAYQPF010000235.1:0-5924 GCA_964419225.1 uncultured Candidatus Cloacimonadota bacterium
TCCGCAGACTACATCACCTGCTTTCTCTCCCTTCCCTTATTAAAAGGGAAGGGTCGGGGATGGGTTGTCGAATCTCTCTCCCAACTTGACACCTAATATAGCTTCTCCGCTGCCATCAGCACTGCCTCCGGGGTTGCAGGCATTTTCAAATCTGCTTCCTTCTGATGTTCTCCAATCGCCTCAAGAGCATCTTTGATTGCAAACCAAACTGCTTCGCCATAGATCAACGGTGGTTCTCCAATTCCCTTGCTGCCCAAAGCACTGGATTCTTTTCTCTCCCGGTCCAGACAAGTGATCTCAAACACCTCCGGCAAATCCCGATAACAGGGAATCTTATAGGTAGAAGGGGTATTACTGATGCACATTCCCTTCTCATTCCAGACCAGTTCTTCAAAAGTTGACCAACCGTACCCTTGGAAAAAAGCACCGGCTATCTGTCCTTTATCTATTTCACTGTTGATCGAAGTTCCGGTTTCATGTACGATATGAACAGCCAAAAGCTTGTGCATCCCGGTTAAAATATCTACTTCTGTATGTGCTAAAGCTGCACCGAATACAAAGTAAAAGAAGGGATTCCCCTTGCCTGAAGCTCTGTCAAAATGTACTCCCGGTGTCGCATAAAAACCCTGGGCACCTAAGTTCACACGCTCCATATAAGCTCTGTGGATCAAATCAGTAAAAGCAATGCAATTGCCTTTATCCTGTAAATCATATATGATGTTATTTTTAAATACTACATTAGACACCTTTATTCCGAATTTCTCTTCCAGCATTTTTTCTGCCACAGGTATAAGCCGTGACTTGATTTGCTGACATGCATTCAAAGCTGCATTACAATTCAGGTCTGAACCGGTTGAAGCTGCTGTGGGTGAAGCATTCGCAACTCTTTTAGTATGAGAACTTTCTACTCTGATATTCTCTAAAGTCACTCCCAAAGTACAGGAAACTGTCTGAGCAACTTTCGTGTTCACTTCCTGTCCCATCTCGATACCACCGTGGGTTACAGATATACTTCCGTCTGTATAAACCCATACCAGTGAAGCTCCCTGATTTAAGAAAGCTGTAGTAAATGAAATACCAAACTTAACTGGTGCTATCCCTATCCCACGTTTGAGAAATTTCTTCTTCTTATTAAATTCTATATTCTCCTGAACAAGTTTCTGGTAAGCTGATTTTTCCTGCAGCATATCGAGAATCTCTGTACTGCAGGCTTCTTTCACAGGCTGTGCAAAAGGTGTAAGCTGTCCTTCCTGATACGCGTTGATCTTCCTGATTTCAAAAACATCTTTTTTTAGGATCTGAGCCATTTTGGTTAATGCCCTCTCTATGACAAAGATCCCTTGCGGTGCTCCAAAACCTCTAAAAGCTGTATTGGGTGAATAATTTGTTCTACAGGCTCTGCCAATAATCCTCGCATTTGGCAAATAGTAGATATTGTCGGAATGCAGCATTGCTCTTTCGAGTATGGCCATCGATAAATCTATGGATGCCCCGCCATTTGAATTTAACTCAACTGAATATGCCTGGATCTTACCATCTTTGTTAAATCCCATTTTGTATTTACTTTTAAAAGGATGCCTTTTCCCTGTTGAAATCATATCTTCTATTCGAGGTAGAACAAGCTCAACTGGTTTTCTGACTATTGAACATGCCAAAGCTGCCAGACATGACCAAATTACGGCAGTCCGTTCTTTCCCGCCAAAAGCTCCTCCCAGCCGTTTCACATCAACTGTTACATCTTTGCTGCGTACATTGAGGATCCGGGCTGCTATTTCCTGCGTTTCAGATGTACTCTGGGTTGCAGAATAAAGGGTTACTTCGTGATCTTCACCCGGTACAGCCAGACAGCGTTGGGTCTCCATGTAAAAGTGCTCCTGGCCTCCACTTTCAATTACATCTTCAATAATATAATCAGAATTTTTAAATCCTGCTTCGATATCACCCGTTTCAATTCTGCGTTCCGGCATATATAAATCATTATTGAGCAAAGCCTGATCAATCGTAAGTACAGGTGTCTCTTCCCGATATTCCACTTTGATCAACTGCACTGCTCTTTCAGCTAACTCTGCATCTGCCGATACTGCCAAAGCAACCGGCTGCCCGACATAAACAACTTCAGTCTCTGCCAAAAGTACTTCATCAGGTAATAAATGTCCAATTTGATTCGGTCCGGGGATATCTTTATATGTTATGATCTTAGCAAGCTTTTCAGCTTCAGTGGTATCAATGCTCAGTATTTTAGCTTTCGCATATGGACTGTATAATATTCTAATAAACTGTAATTCATCGGGTTTGGGATAATCTCCCACAAAGCGGGATTTACCTGTCAAATGAAGTGGTCCGTCTAAATGGTATGGCTGTTTCATGCTTCCACCTCCAATAAAGTATTCAAATGCTTGATCAGATGATTCTTAACCAGTAAGCTTCGGTACTCAGCAGATCCTCTCACATCTCCGATAGGTGCTACTTCCTGCATAGCTGATATTCCCGCCTGAATTAATAGTTCCTGATTCACTTCTTTATTAACAAGGAATTCAGATGTTTTGGTCAGCAAAACAGGAATAGCTGCAACTCCTCCAAAAGCAATTTTACAGGAGCATATCTTATTCCCTGAAACAGTTAAAGCTATGGCAGAACTTACTGAGGAGATATCTACTGCTACACGCTTTGCCGTTTTTTCAAACCTGCTTAACACTTTCTGTGTAGGAATTGGAATCTTAATTCTCCCGATAATTTCATTGCTCTGCAGAACTGTTTTCTTGTATCCTAAATAGTATTCGTCTAATTTAACAGTTCTCGTACCAGTTTTTGCATATAATTCCAATTCCGCATCTAAAACAAGTAATGTCGGAATCGAATCTGCAATCGGGGAAGCATTGCCAATATTCCCTGCCAGGGTTGCCACATTTCTGATTTGCTGTGAAGACATTTGCCGGATAGTTTCACATAAGACTGGGAAATAATTTTGCACATCCGGATTAGCTTGAATTTCAGTTAAAGTAACATTTGCCCCGATACTAACCCAACCCTCATTAACTGCGATTCCATCGAAATCAATTATTCGGGAAATATCGATTAAATACTGTTGTCTCATTCTCCGCACGTTTGCTTCAACTACCAGATCTGTGCCTCCTCCGATGATTTTCTTCTTTGCTTTCTCCGGCAGAATTTCCAGCGTCGCAAACAATTCTTTCCTATCTTGGGGAATGAAATAATTTTGGCATTCGTGGATCAAATTTTCATTATTCACAGGTAAAGTAAGCAATTTATAATCAAACGACTTCAAAATCTTGATCACATTATCTATATATTCAGGTTGAAACTTCAATCCTGACTCAGCTAAATTCTTGGCTAAATCTTCTTTTATCTGTACCACAGATCTTTTGATACTTTCATAACCTGTACAACGACAAAGATTCCCTTCCAATGCTGCTGAAACTTCTTCTTCTGATGGTGTTGCATTATTATAAAACAAACAGAATAAGGACATCACTATTCCAGGTGTACAATATCCGCATTGCGTCGCATGATTTTCCAACATTGCTTTCTGTATAAGAGTCAGGTTATTTTCATCGCCCAGACCTTCGATGGTCAAAACATGTTTACCATGCAGTTTAGCTGCAGGATATATGCAAGATGTGACAGAAAGATATGCCATTTGATCTCCTGCCAGAGTTCCCAGAGCTATCGTACAGGCTCCGCAATCTCCTTCAGAACAACTTTCTTTTGTCCCGGATAATTTGTATATATCCCTGATAACTTCCAAAGCTGTGGCATCTGGATAAATCTCGGGAGTAACTATTTTCTCGTTTAATATGAAAGATATTTTTAATTTATTCATCTCATCTCCTCACCAGCTAAACCCGATAATTAAATTCGCACCCATGGGCTTAACTTTTAATAAAATATTTAACTTGAAGATTAAGTCAAGTTCTTTCACATTCTCCACTCTCCCACCAACACTTATTCCCCCAACCCTATCCTAAATCCCTTCCCTTATTAAAAGGGAAGGGTCGGGGATGGGTTGTCGATTCTCACGTCGCAGGTCTTTCTCTTTCTCTGCTGCCACCTGCCTACTGACTTCTGCCCACTGATCTTGCCTGTCTGTGTTAGTCCGTGTAAGTCTGTGATAGTCCGTGTTCCCCACTCGTCACTCGTCACCTGTCTCCTTCTTTAGTCCATTGAGTCCAACCAAAAAGGCTTTGCTTTTCAATCTGCACAGAAATCAGAATCCGCAGACTACATCACCTGCTTTCTCTCCCTTCCCTTATTAAAAGGGAAGGGTCTGGGATAGATTGTCGATTCTCACGTCGCAGGTCTTTCTCTTTCTCTGCTTCCACCTGCCTACTGCCTTCTGCCCACTGATCTTGCCTGTCTGTGTTAGTCCGTGTTCCCCACTCGTCACTCGTCACTCGTTAGCTGTCTCCTTCTTTAGTCCATTTAGTCCATACAGTCCATATAGTCCATATAGTCCTACCACTCCCCCCTCCCCACTCACAATTAACCATTAACCATTAACCAAATTATTATTTTGTTGACTTTATAAAAGGGATAAGAAATAAGTAAATCAAAGAAAATTACAAGTGAGGTTAATAATGGAAGCTCTGTTAATGGGCATTACCTCCATTACCTTAAAGCAGATAATCATGCTTTTGGTAGGTAGTGGACTAATTTATTTAGCAATCAGAAAAGATTATGAACCGGCATTGCTCTTACCAATGGGGTTTGGTGCTATCCTGGCGAACATTCCTTTTTCGTCAGCTATCGGACCCGAAGGTGCATTAACGATTTTATTCGAAGCCGGAATTAGAACAGAATTATTCCCGTTACTAATTTTTGTAGCGATTGGTGCCATGATTGATTTCTCACCTTTGTTGAAAAACCCTTTCATGTTACTATTTGGTGCCGCTGCTCAATTCGGAATCTTCTTCACGATGGCTGTTGCCTCATTATTTGGATTTAGCCTCAGAGAAGCTGCTTCCATTGGAATAATTGGTGCTGCAGACGGTCCTACATCAATCTATGTAGCATCCAAATTCGCCATGAATCTTCTGGGACCAATATCTGTAGCAGCCTACTCTTACATGGCTCTGGTTCCTATTATTCAACCCCCTGTGATCCGACTTTTAACCACTGTTGAAGAGCGTAAGATCAGAATGGCTTCAACCAGTAATGAAGTATCCAAAACAGTTAAAGTCCTCTTCCCCATTTTAATTACAATCATTGCAGGCATAATCGCTCCTGTATCTGTGTCCTTGATAGGCTTTTTAATGTTTGGTAATTTGATCAGAGAATGTGGTGTGCTCAATCGTTTATCTTTATCTGCCCAAAACGAACTGGCCAACCTGGTCACAATTCTCCTCGGTATAACTATTGCCTCCACAATGACAGCGGAAAGATTTATTCAAAGTTCTACCATGATCATCATTGGTTTGGGGCTTATAGCATTTATTTTTGATACTGCAGGTGGAGTTATCTTTGCCAAAATCCTGAATATCTTTATGAAGAAGAAGATCAATCCGATGATTGGTGCTGCCGGAATCTCAGCATTTCCGATGTCAGCGAGAGTTATACATAAAATGGGACTCAAAGAAGATCCACAAAACTATTTATTAATGCATGCTGTCAGTGCCAATGTGGCAGGTCAGATTGGTTCTGTAATTGCCGGCGGTTTAGTCCTGGCTTTGGTCAAATAGGAGTATAAATATGAATGCACCATTTTCACCGGAATCTTTAGTTGTCTTCTATCAATCCTTAGCTGTTATGGGAAAAGGTATGCTCGGTATTTTTGTCTTCATGACCATCTTCTACGGCCTGATCATCACCCTGGAAAAATGCTTTAAAGCTAATAAAACAGAAAACAAATAAACCTTAATTTTCTCAAACCTATCGTAGAGACAGGAGATGCCCTGTCTCTACCCAAA
>CAYQPF010000236.1:0-5891 GCA_964419225.1 uncultured Candidatus Cloacimonadota bacterium
CTGGAATCGATTTCTATTCCCTGCTCTTCCAGTGCGATAAGCCACAGAAGCTGGATATCCAGATCATCGTTCGGAAGCGGGTCGCCATTTAACGGCTGAGTGTAGAAGCTAACGTTATTAAATTGCCGTTTGCCTTCAAATGGAGCACCGAGTGTTCCTCCGATGTTTTTGCCCATCCAGCAGCCCAATACTTTTGACTTATACTCTACAGAATTCAAAATGATCATATATACCTTTCATCCTTAATACTTAACTTTTTACGGCTTATTTTTATAATATTTTTAATAACCCCTATTCTACTTTATCAATATCCAATTATTGGCCGGTGATTACACTATCTCATATTCAATGTTCGTTAAATTAAAATATGACTGCTGTTGTCTCTATTGTTTATTGACACCCGAACTCATGAAATACTGGTCGAATAATTATGACATAAGCTATTCCACTATCTCAATACCATACAAGATTGCACTGAATTCTTCATTTAAAACAATTTTGAAATTCTCCGCTATAGCCAACCCGTTTGCTGTTGTAGTTTCTGATTGTGGAAACTCAGATATTGCGTAATTCTTGGCTGCATCTATTTCTTTTAAGCTTACATAATGTTCAGCCTCAACGCTTTTAAGTCTCCAGGCGCCTACAAGCATTTTTTTGGAATCTATACCGCACATCTGAATAACCATCCATCCTTCAGGATACTGCAGTGAAACATATGGCGTATGATGATAAATCCTTGTATCCCCGATAATTTCCCTCCACCTTTTATAAAAAACAATGGCATCGGTCACTATCTGTCTTTTCGATTCACTTAGTTGCTCTATCATTCCGCTGATGTGCATTCTTCCCATCATGGAGTTTATCATAGAGAATACAAGTTCTCTTTCCTCTAATTCCTCCTTCACAACTGACCAGATGCCCACCTGTGAAGGGTGGATATAACTGCTGACTCCATAAAATATAGCACCAAGACGAAACCAGTCGCTCTGATCAGTTACTGAAGCAAGATCGGACCGTGATAAAAGACCATAATCCAGTCTGTTTCCTCCGCTGGAACAATTTTCAAAAATTACCTCCGGATGTTTTTTCCTTAATCCATCAAGCCAAAGATAATAACCTCTGACATGATCCAAAAGTCCCTGCCCCAGGCTGTCGCCACTGTTTAAACAGCCCAGTCCGCAGTCAACATTATAGTCTATTTTAAAATATCCGAATCCGTCCTGAATTAATTTCTCATATATACCTGTCGCATAATCCCTAGTTTTTTGATCACCGAAATACAGGAATCTTCTGGATCCGCTTTCGACAAATCCCGTCTCATTAAACATAAACAAATCCGTCTTATCGGTAAATGCTTTTGAATCGATTCCTACTATCTCGATTTCCGTCCATATTCCTGGAATCATTCCTGCCTTTCGGATTCTATCCGCAGTTTGCCTGAAGCCGTTTGGGAATCTGGAGGGATGCGGATCCCAGTCACCAGCATGAGAAAACCAGTCGCCTGATATAGTAGCGTTACCATAGTCCATATACCATCCGGCATCTATTGTATAGATTTCTATCCCAGAGTTTTCCAACACTGCCAAATGATTATTTATTGTTTGTTCTCTGACGGCTCCCTGTGTTGAACGCCATTCATTAAAGATGATCGGCAAGATTGCATCTGTGCTGCTTTTTTTGATCTGCCTGAGCACGCGGTGATTCTGGAAGATATTCATCACATCATCAATTTCACCTGATGTACAAGACAATGAAGCCTTTATCGATTCGAATTTTTCTCCAGGTGCAAGCATTTTTGACCAATGAGCGTACATAAAGTTGCCAAGACCGCCTTGCATATATAACGGACCTTCTCCAACTCCTCCTCCTCCCAGTTCAAATCTCCATGAGCCTGAATGTTCAATCTGCACTGCCCAGAAAATGTTTTTAGACTTTTGTTCAATGATGAAGAACGGTATGTAATCCTTGCTTGACCATGAACCTGTATTTTCCACCCGCCAACTTGACAGATTATTTTTGCTGAAAAGGCCTGCATCGGTAGCAGAAGTTATTTTGTATTGTCCTTCCCAGGTCCATGAAGAAGGGAAGCTATGGATATAAATATCTCTTTCCGGTATTCCGTCGGTAAAGAACGGCATGCCGTGTACTGAAAATGATCCGAGATGCTGTATATTGATGGGAATCAGGGATGTGTTTTTGAGCACGGTATATCTGGTTAAAACCTGAGAATCTTCGTAGACAATATAATGATTATCAATTTGAAGACCCGTGGTTTGATCTACGGAAGTAATAACCAGTGTGTTTGATCCGAGACCATCATCCGATATTACATGATTTTGATAAACAGCCCTTCTGCTTGTAGCACATGCGATCCACCTTGTCCCGCAGTGAACACATCGGGGTTCATTGTTTATCTGGATTTCAGTTTCCGGCTGTGTTTCTCTTCCCATAATCAGATTATAATCAATCTCCTGTGCATAACCTAGCGGTAATAAACAGATATGATGGCATACATTGTTCTTTAACCCTATCTGATAAGTAAAGGTTTTGTTGCGAATAGTCCATCTTTTGTTTTCATTGTCGAAGCTTATCAAAAGCTAACACCTCCTGAATTTTGAATTTAGCCACTACTTACTCTTTATCTTTGCCTACTCCGATGAAGTTCGGGCTGGACTTTCTGAAATGGATTACATTACCCCTCTAAGCGCATTCCCCGCATACTCTTTATTACTACATGCTGATATTGAAACTTCCCACGATCCTGATAGCTTTCTGATATACTTTTCCCAGATGTCGTGAACCGGCTCACAGCAGCCATGATAAGTGAGTCCAAACTCTTTGGCAAGCTCGCTGTAGTAAGGGAAAACAAATTCACCAAACATGGACGGAGAAATTCCGACACTCTCCTGAGAGTTTATGTTTCCCCTCGGATCCCGTATTGTAACATGCACGGATTTGTAACACCTTTCATCGGTTAATTCGTTTGTGAGGCCATAACTTCCTGATCCCACAAAGTTATTCTCGTTATTCAATTCAAGAATATGCTCTTTTCCCATTCACCTTAATGAGGAAATGATATCATTCTTAAGGAACTTATAAAGCGCCTGCATCTCATCGGGATAATCAACCATCGCATACATCATATTTTCAAGTCCCATCAACCCGACAATCTTTACGGAAGGTGAAATATACCAGTCTAATAAATTATTTTAAATTTTTACTGGTATTAATTCGCCTAATGTCTCTTCAACACAGGTTTACCACGAGTAGGTATATTCCCGGTAAACGTGAAATTCGGAAGGATTCAGCAGTCTGTAATCGTTTTTAAATCTGAATTCAGATACTGATCCACAAATCCTAAAAATCTCCCGCTACTGTTTGGCAGCTCAGCTTTTATATATAAGTTTTCTATTATGTAAAGCAGGACTGCCCAGCGGGCAGCAGTATCGGGTGTTGGAGGTTAATGGCTGATCATTAACCTTTAACTGCACCAAAAACCAATCCCTTCTGGATACCTTTTTGAAAAAACAACATAATGGAAAGCGTCGGTAAAATTGCGATGCAATTCAGTGCCATACTAAAATTTGGAGTAAATGCCCCAAGACTTTGAATTTTATATAAAGCAACTGTATAGGTCCATACCTCCGGTCGTGTTAGGATAATATTGGGCCACATGAAATCATTCCATACACCCAGAAAAGTCCAGAGCGAAACTACACCAAAAACAGGCTTGGAGATTGGAAGGACAATTTTTATAAATGTGTATATTTCATTTGCACCATCGATTTTGGCGGCATGGATCAAGTCCATCGGCAATTGATCGAAAAAACCTTTGTATAGATATATGGCGAAGCCAAACGATGTAGTCGGTAAAATCAATGCCCATAAACTGTCGGCTAATCCCAATTGCGAGAATATAATGTATTGTGGCAATAAAGTCGCTATAAATGGAATCATGCTTGTGGCCAGGAAAAAAAGTAATATTACTTTACTCAATGTGCCTGAAATAATTTTAGACAAAGAATATCCTGCAAGGGAACTGATGGTTAGCTGACATACAATAGCCATCACTGAGACAAACAGACTGTTTATAAGAAAGCGTCCAAACCCAAGTGGACTTTCTGATGCATCCTGTTCACCTGCCTGTTTCCAGGCTGAAATGAAGTTTGCAAGGTACAAGGAAGGTGAGCTAACGAATCGTGTTTCTCTAATTTCTCCCGTTAATAGAAAGTTGGTATTAATGTATTCACTGAGTTCTGCTGTGATGGTCCCCTTAGCTGTGTTAATGACTGTATTTGATTTTAAAAAGCTAATCTTACAAATCTCTAATAATTCTTCGTATTTTTCTGTTACTGTTACGGACCGGTAATTAACTGCGCCTAATACATTTCTGGCTGATTCCTGAACAATATTTTTTGTCGCGGAAATCTTCATTGAAGCGCCCTGCTCCGTGAATGACCGAACCTCAACTCTTTGTATATTACTTTCTCTGTACTCATTAACAACTCCCCAAATAATAAAAACAGCATCTTTCTTCATCATCTCCAGATCCATTTCGCTTGTTGGATAATAAACATCGACCTGAAGAGTCTGTGGAACAGGAGGGAAAAATTTGGGCGGCGTTCTGTAAATCTCAATATTATCTTTCATAGCAGACGATAACATCCATAAAGATGGTAGTAATAATAGAATTATTGAAAATGCAGTGAATACTCCTGCGATTACTTTTAGGACTTTTATATCCGTAATCTTCTTCATTTACCCCTCCTGTGCAGTTTTATTTTGATATCTGAAGACTGGAATTGTTACTAGGATTATTACGATGAATGAAATCATGGCAGCAGCGCTTGCAAGTCCGAACTTATACTGCCTGAATGCGTAATCATACACAAGCATTGGTGCCACTCTTGATTGATCCACTGGCCCCCCTCCTGTCATTATAAACGGTTGGTCAAAAATCTGAAGAACCCCTATCAGCAACATAACAAATTGAATGCCGATAACAAACCGAATATTCGGTAGAAGAATATAATAGATCTTCTTGAAAGCCCCAATCCCATCAATATCCGCAGCTTCATAAAGCTCTTGTGGAATCCCTTCAATAGCTGCAAGATATATTAATATAGCAATTCCACCGCCAAGTAACCCCGGCAAGGTCAGACAGATTTTTACAAGATTAGGGTCATTAAGCCATGTTTGAGGTGAAATCCCGAAAAGTCCAATAATGGAATTCAGTGCTCCATTGCTTGGGTCATAAATCCATCGCCATAAGAACGCACCTACAACGCCGGGTACAACAATCGGTAGAAGATAACAAACTCGAAGAGCGCCTTTTAGTTTGTTAATATAACTAAGAGATATTGCTTGGAGGATCGGTGTAAAGAAGGAAAAAATCAAAGCATATATACTAATAAAAAAAGTATTGCTCCAGGATTTCCAAAATAGACCGATTGAAAAAAGAGTTTTGTAGTTTTCAAACCAAATAAATTTGCCCGGAATGAAAACCGTTTTATATTCGAAAAAGCTCATTGAGAGTGCACGCACAATTGGGTAATATTTAAACAATAATGTCGCAGTAATGGCTGGTAACAAAAACGCCAGACCAATCATAATCTGCTTTCTTTTTGTTTTAGACATACGCTTATTTGTAGTATCCGTTTTTATATTCATTGATATTATTCTCCTTATGAATAACTAATGGCTAGTAAAGCAGCGTCTCACACCGCATTTGTGAATGATTCAGCACAATTGTCGTTATTTTAAAGTCATTAAAACAATTTAAACGGCACCTTATTCATTTATATTGCGAGTTTTGGAAATATCATGGTAAGTGAAGTGAGTAAATCACTTCACATACCATGAGGATTCGCTATGATTTAATTACTGTGCAT
>CAYQPF010000237.1:0-5886 GCA_964419225.1 uncultured Candidatus Cloacimonadota bacterium
AAATGAAAAACGGTATGTGAGTATTGGTTGTAAATGCATATGAGACAAGAAAATATATCACAAATTCGATTTGATTTTAATGGCATAATATTAAGTTTATTTTTTTTTTGATTTCTTTTTAAAAGATTTCAGGATATTTTTTTCAAACGACAATAATCAAATGTCTTGTATCAAAAAAATAATTTGGCACGGTATCGATAGTGGTATCGTAGAGACAGGGCATGCCCTGTCTCTACGACCATCACCATAATCACCCGAACGATCCAAAGCCATATGAGTTTTAACAAGGCATTGCATACTTGTTTAGTAAAATGAAACTCTTTGATTCAAG
The DNA here is from genome assembly GCA_964419225.1 of uncultured Candidatus Cloacimonadota bacterium. Taxonomy (GTDB): domain Bacteria; phylum Cloacimonadota; class Cloacimonadia; order Cloacimonadales; family CAYQPF01; genus CAYQPF01. Next base: position 332 of record CAYQPF010000237.1, read on the forward strand.
AATCGAGAACAATTCAGGGGGATGTTTCATACAATAGTTTTCCACTGTGTAACTCTGTGAATGTGGCTAAATGACTTTATAGAGTATGCTCATGAATAAAGAAATATATATACTCAGGATTTTCTGCAAGAGAGTAGAGTGCCTGCCAAAAATCTTTTTTATTACCGGCATTTCATCAATTAATAGGGATAGAGAATGCCAGTATTCATTTCTCGAATTCTAAAATGACTTTTGTGCCTTCCTGGCATTCTTTACGGATTGTGCCATCAAGCTGCTTGGTGAGAATACCTATCAACATCAGGCCAAAGCCGGGAGAGTTAGCAAAATCTATCGAATCCGGTATGCCATTACCATTATCCTGAATAATGAGAGTAACTTTGTTACCGCTCAAAGTGGCTTTTACCGAAATCAATCCTTCAGTTCTTCCCAGGAATGCGTATTTCATAATATTGGTAATGAGTTCATTGATAATTATACCAAGAGGAGATAGTTTGTTAGTTTCGATTACTAAATCATCTATCTTAAAATCCAATTTCACCATCTCACAATTTGGAAAGTTATGCACAATCTGTTTAACTAAAGCCGGCAGATAGTCTTTCAGGGAAACTGCATTAAAATCAGTAGATTGATATAATTTATGATATAAAACCATCATACTCTGAACCCTGTTTCCTGCATCCTGGAGTGCTGAAATAGCTGAAGGATCTTTCAAAGTATCTGCCTGCAGAGTAAGCAGAGACTTTAAAGTGTTCATGTTATTATTTATGCGGTGATGAACTTCTTTAAGAATCAGTCCCTTTTCTTGAAGAAGACCCTTGATCTTTTCATCTGCCATTTTACGTGCAGTATTGTCACGGATACTACATTGGATAACTTTTAGATTATTCACTAAATAGACATTACTGACAAATTCAACATTGATTTTTCTGCCGTCTGCTGTTTCCAAGGGCAAATCTTCATAACGGACATACTCTTTTTCCTGCAGTTCCAAAAATTTATCTTTATTAGCAACAATATCCTTAAAAAAGCCAATCTCCCAGATTGCTTTCTCAATGAATTGTTCTCGTGAATAGCCCAACAGATCAATTAAAAAAGGATTCACTTCCATTATTTTTCCTGTTTTGGCATCCAGAATCAGAATACCATCTTTGGCTGATTCAAATAAACGACGGTATCTGATCTCAGAAGCATTCTGAGCATCATCCGTTATTTTTCTATCCCTGTTATCACGAATATTACACTGAATAACTTTATGATTATTGACTAAATAAACATTACTGACAAACTCCACATGTATCTTGTGTCCGTTTGCTGTCTCCAAGGGTAAATCTTCATAACGGACATATTCTTTGTCCTGAAGTTCTTCAAATTTATCTTTATTGGCTACAATATCCTTAAAATAACCAATTTCCCAAATCGTTTTTTCAATGAATTCATCTTTTGAATAACCCAGCAAATCTATTAAAAAGGGATTCACATCCATGATCTTTCCGGTTTCTGCATCCAGAATAAGTATTCCGTCCTTTGCAGATTCAAATAATCTGCGATAACGTATTTCTGAAACCCTCAAGGCTTCTTCAGCTTTTTTCCGGTCTGTAATATCCCTGGTAATTCCACCTATACCAATTATTCCACCCAGATGATCATGTAGCGGATTGAGTACTACCTCATAATTATGCATGAGACCATCTTTTTCCAGTACTATTGATTCTGAACTAACCATACGATCAGTTGCATAAACCTGCTGATGCATTTTTTCCCATTCTTTACATAATTTCTCCGGGAAACCGAGTTCTGCATGAGTTTTCCCGATGATTTGATAAGGCTCAAGCTGTAGAGTATCGCATAAGTTCTGATTAGCACTGGCAAAGCGTCCGCTTAACCCAAAATAGCTGTAAATGCTGTCACTGCTGGAGTTATTAATCAGGGCATATCTTTCTTCGCTTTCCTGTAATTTATCATCTTTTTCTTTGCTTTTCTTTTTGGCTTCAAATAGTTTTAGTGCCATCTTAATAGAGGCATTCAGCACAGTAATGCTCGAATTTTTAACTACATATCCATAGGAGGTAATCTTTTCTGTTTTCGCCACAACTTCCTGTTCTTCATGACTGGATAAGAACACAATGGGGATACTGCGGTCTTTTAAGATCATTAAGGCTGCTTCTGTTCCATCAATTCCCTTGCCCAGATTAATATCCATCAGGATTAAATCCAGTGCTGGCGTTTTTCCGGCAATTTCAATAGCACTTTCACCATTATGTGCTACAAATATTCTATAACCATATTTCTCAAGTGATTTTGTTTCAGCTAAGGCAATTATTATCTCGTCTTCCACCAGAAGAATGGTTTTTCGTTCGGCTAAATTCATTAGATTCTCACTTTTTTAAATCTGTTAGACTTCAAATTCCAAAACAAAACAGATAAAACGAAGTGAAAATGACTTTATTTGCTCTATTTCTCTTATTCCTATAATTTAACCATTAATGAGCTATTGTCAATAGCTGATTTTACGAATCCCACAGAAGCAATTTATGTAATGCTTCTTTTTCGTCGGCAGATTCTAATAATTGTTTCAAGATGACTCCATCGCTGGCAAATCTGGCAATATGACCGATCATTTTAATATGAAGATCAGGAATTTCTGCAGGGGAAAGTAAGAGTATCAGGATTCTTGCCATGTTACCTGTTACTGGATCGAGTACTCCCGACTTCGCAATGCCTATAGCAAGAAGGGGATGTGGTAGCCCTTCCATTCGGCAATGTGGGAATCCTATCTCTTCGCTGAGATATGTGGCTCCCTGCTGTTCTCTGTTGAGGACTTTAGAAAATACTAAATCCGCATTGAGGCCCTTCTGCATTGTACAACACAAATTAACCAGATCCCTGATTGCATCATTTTTATCAATGAAATTGTTCCAAATCAATATTTTTGCAGTTCTTAAAGGATGCAGTATATCAAAACTGGAAAATGAAACTTGTTGCTTAACAATAGGAATTTTATTGTCAATATCCGTCTGCAAATTCTGTGTTCTTGTATCGATTGTAACAATTGTTATCCCCAAACCATCTTCAATCAGACGCTCAGCTATCCCTTTTTTGCCTGTTAGTCTCTGCCATACAGATAACTTGTTCCTTGGTGTTCCAATGACAATATGACCTACTCTGTACTCCTTTGCAAACTGCAGGATAGTTTCAACAACATCCTCACCCTTGTAAGTAAATACAGTTGCACCAAGCTGTTTAGCCAGCCCCAAAGTGTCGGATAAAATGCGTTGGGTTGTCGCATTGATCCGATCTGGTTTTTCGCTGGGGGTTTGGACATATAAAGCGTACCAATTCCTGTTCAACCTTCCTGCCAATCTTGATGCATATCTGAGAAGTTTATCCCGATTGGTCCCCATAGAACTTAGGCAAACCATAATCTGATCGGGACTGGTTTGCGGACTTGCTTCTATCTGATCCCGACGGTGCGAATCAATCTGAGCTGCCAGTTCCCGCAAAGTTAATTCCCTCAATTGTTCCAGATTATCTGCTTTAAAAAAACCATTCAAAGAGTTTTCAATTCCTTCAGGAACATATATTTTACCTTCTTTCAACCTGGTCAAAAGATCTTCTACAGAAACATCCACATTTACTATTTGATCGGCATCTATCAGAATCCTGTCAGGAATCCGCTCACGTACTTTGATGCCGGTGGACATCTCCATAGCCTCGTACAAACTCTCAATATGCTGGATATTCAAGGTTGTAATAACATGAATCCCGGAAGCCAGAATTTCATCCACATCCTGAAATCTTTTAATATTTCTACTACCGGGAACATTCGTATGTGCCAGTTCATCAATCAGCACTACCTCAGGCTTCCTTTCTAAAATGCCTGTTAAATCAAGATCCTGGATTTCTATTCCCCTGTAAATAAAGGATTGACGCGGTAATAATTCTAATCCATCCAGTAATGCTTCTGTTTCCTGGCGTCCATGTGTTTCAATATAACCTATGGCTATGTCAATACCCTCATTTTTTAGTTTTCTCGCTTCAAGCAGCATATTGTATGTTTTACCCACCCCGGCACAATATCCAAGATATATTTTCAGTTTTCCTCTTTGAGATTTTTTAATTAAATTCAAAAAAGTGGTTGACCGACTGTCTCTCATTTTATCACCTCCGGTTGCCTGAGAATGCCTGATCTAAGGCCAAATTTAAATCCAGCACATTAATTAAGGCTGGACTGCCTGGTATAATGGACATCTTTTTGACTTGTTTGTTGATTAGTGGTGTCAGGAATTTGAGGCTTATTCCTCTGGCTTGGGCAACTCTTTCTGCTTGAAACAGAGCTGCTTGTACTGTAATATGCGGATCCAGGCCACTACCGGATGAAGTGACTAATTCAACAGGTACCGGATTCCCTGCAGTTGGTTTCAGCTCTACGATTCGGGTTTGGATCTGGTCATGTAACGTTACACTTACAGGAGAAAGATTACTTCCGCCTGAAGCTGATGCATTATAAGCAATAGCCGAGGGACGTGGCCAAAAGTATCTGTCCTGAGAAAATCCCTGAGCTATGAGGTGGCTGCCTATGACAGTGCCTGCAGAATTCTTAATTAAAGAACCTTCCGCTTTCTCAGGCACCAGTGTTCTTCCTGTAAACCAGACAATTCCAGGATAAAGCACGCAGCAAAATAAGATGGTAAGCAGGATACATTTTAAGGATGCTGCAGTCTCATATAATAGGTTTATTTCAGATTTAAATATCATATCAATCTCCTTTACGAAAAAATGCTGAGTATCATATCAATGAGTTTTATGCCGATAAATGGGGCGATAACTCCACCAAAACCATAGATCAATAAATTGTAAGCCAATACAGCATCTGCTCCTCTGGGCTGATATTTAACGCCTCTCATTGCTAAGGGAATAAGAATGGGGATTATGATAGCATTATAGATCAGGGCTGAAAGAATAGCAGTTTCCGGAGTTTGCAGATGCATCAGATTCAAACCGGCCAACTGGGGAATATTTCTCATGAACATAGCCGGAATGATCGCGAAGTATTTTGCCAGATCATTGGCAATGGAAAAGGTAGTCAAAGCACCTCTGGTCATTAATAGTTGTTTTCCTATTTCCACAACTTCGATCAACTTGGTTGGGTCACTATCCAGATCTACCATATTGGCAGCTTCTTTGGCTGCTTGTGTGCCAGAATTCATGGCAACCCCAATATCTGCCTGAGCCAAGGCCGGAGCGTCATTCGTCCCGTCTCCCATCATGGCAACTAAATGACCTTTGCTCTGTTCACCCCGAATGTAGGCAAGCTTATCTTCAGGTTTGGCTTCTGCTATATATCCGTCAACCCCTGCTTCTCTGGCGATAGCTTCTGCTGTAAGAGGATTATCTCCTGTGACCATGATGACTCTGATACCCATTGCTTTCAACCTGACAAAACGTTCCTGTATGCCGGGCTTCAGTGTATCAGAAAGAGTTATAACACCCAGAATTTTATTATCTTTCGCCACAACGAGCGGAGTACTGCCATTTCTGGCTACCTTGTTTACAAA
>CAYQPF010000238.1:0-5802 GCA_964419225.1 uncultured Candidatus Cloacimonadota bacterium
AAATATCTTCAGAGCCGATCTGATGTACAGATTGAATACGATTGAAATAAATATACCTCCTTTACGCGAAAGAAAAGAAGATATCGCCCCTTTACTGGAGCACTATGTAACAGAGATTTCCAAGGCACTGAACAAACCTAAGCCTAAATATTCAGATGATTTGCTCGAAGGATTGCAGAATTATGATTTTCCCGGGAATGTGCGGGAATTGAGAAATATGGTGGAAAAGGCTTTAATCATGCTGAAAACAGACACCTTGACCATAGATTGTTTTGATCTGGGTAAGGAAGTAAAATCATCAGCTGTGAAGTTAAATATGAGAAATGAAATAGTGAAGGTAGATGATATGGAGAAGCAAATGATCATTAATGCTCTCAAGGTGGCTAATGGAAATCAAACGGAAGCTGCCAATTCTCTGGGGATGTCTTATTCAACCTTCAGAAGAAGAATAAAGGGACTGAATTTTGGTTAGGTGTCAGGTTTCAAGTACCAGGTGTCAGTGGGAAAGAGAAGTGGGCAGTGTGCAGTAGGCAGTGGGCAGAAAAACTCACCCCCGGCCCCTCTCTTGAGAAGAGAGGGGAGTGAATCGACAACCCATCCCCGTCCCTTCCCTTTTAATAAGGGAATGGGGGAAGAGAAGTGGGCAGTGGGCAGAATGAAATCCTGGGCTTTTCTGGAGATTGGGCAGCTTGCCCAATTAAAAGCCAGGAGAACAGTTCCCAACTGTTCTAACCGTTCTCTGCAGAGGCTGCCTTTAGACTGGTTCAAAGTTAAGTCCTTGCCCTTTTATAAGGTAAAGGATTTAGGATAGGGTTAAATACTAGTTGAGAGTTGAAAGTTAAGAGTTGAGAGTTATTGACAACCCATCCCCGTCCCTTCCCTTTTCATAAGAGAACGGGAGAAGATCTTAGTCATTCTGGTTATTCAAACTGAATAGTCAGAGATTTCGAACACAATTACTCAATCAGGTAACATACTGAAAAACAAAAAAATACAAACAATATTCCAGTGGTACTGATAATGCATAAACAACTATAGATTTAAATGAGTCAAGGTGGTTTATGGTACATGATATCAGTAAAATTTCGGAGTACTCTCCGATAATCCAGCATCTGAAAGGTGTAGGTAATATAATAGACCTGCCTAATGGAGAAAATGGAGTCATTTATCTTACTCTCACTTTAGCTCAGAAAAATATTTATAACATCAGCTTGCATTATACAAAAGAAACAAGATATTATATTTGGGAATTAATGCAGGGAAAACAGACATCGCTTAAAAAATATTTAAAACAAAAAAATAAGAAAAAATGGAGGACACAATGAAAAAGTATTTCTTTGTATTTATGGTCATGCTCTTTGCTATTACATTATATGGCGAGATTGGAGACATTACCTTTGGCAATTCCGTATCTATCGACAATGTAACTATGAACATGCACAGTTCAACCTGCAGACTTGATGCGACACATTTTGTCGTAGCGTATAATTTGAGTAATGGTCCAGACATAGGAAGAGGGAAAGCGTTTATTGCTACAGTCAATGGGACAGACATATCTTATGGTAGTACAGCAACATTTAATTTATCCGGTAATACCTACAATAGCACCGCGTCCATTTCTCTGGTAGCTCTTGATGCGACACATATTGTGATAGTATATGCTGATGGATCAAACTCGGCTTATGGCAGTGCAGTTTTGGGAACCGTAAATGGTAGTGTGATAACTTTTAGCGATGAGTATGTTTTCACTGATAAAGATGCTCAATTTTTAACTGTGGCTGCACTTGATGCGAACCGCTTTGTGATTGCTTACAGATACCTCATTGGTGGTTCTGTCAGTTATGGCAGAGTGATAGTTGGAACAGCTTCCAATGGTACATTGTCCTTTGGAACTCCTGTGCAGTTCAGTCCTTCTTGTCCAACTTATGCCAAAGTTGTCAAAATTGATACCGACAAGATAGCAATTGCTAATATTGATTTTGCAGCGAACGGAGTAGTAACAATCGGTAATGTCACAGGCAATGATATTACCTTGGGTACCAGTGTTTTGTTTAGTACACCTTCGACTGATTCATATCTGCAGGATCTGCGATTACTCAAGTTTGCTACGAATAAATTTGCTATTAGTTGTAATAATGGATCGATTATGTGGTTAACTGCAAAACTATTAATCTGTTCAGTAAGTGGAACTGTACCTACATTCAGTCCCAAAACTACATTATATAGTTTTCCTAGGGACGTAACGGTATTAGCGGGTCTTGATGATTCGCATTTTGTGATTTCATATTCAGATGAACCAAATGGGTATGGAATTTCACGCACCGTTACTGTAACTGATAATGCTTTTACAATAAATGCAGGGACAGGTTTTTTTAGTTCCAATTCTTATGGTCTATCATCAGACAATCTGGATGCAACACATTTTTATGTTTTCTTCACAGGAACTACAGGCACTATTGGCTTAGGTAAAATTGGTACAGTGGAAGTCCCGGTTACCAGTTTAGCAACACCTGATGTTACTATTTCAGTTGCGAGTAACACCTTAACCTTAACCTGGGATAAAATTCCGAATGCCCAATCTTATATTGTTCAGGGTTTGAATACTCCTGAAGGTACTTTTGCACCGCTAACAAATACCGGTACAATAAATGTAGGGGCAAGCACAGTAACCTGGACAACTCCGGTTTCTAATGCAAAAATGTTTTATCAGGTAAAAGCTTCATCACTTCCTTAAATAAAGAGAATAGAAAAAGAGTCCCTTTTCGTAGTGATAGGGGACTCTTTTTTTAGGGTAGGGTTAGAAGACTTTATTGATCTTGAACCAGACAGACTGGGAAGTTTTTTGATTTTTGTAGATCAGGTTTTCGTAAGTGCTTGTTTCAAAGTCTAAGAGCTTATCCTCGGTGGTTTTAAAGCCCAGGTATAATGTTGTTGAGGGATTGAACAACCAGTGGATTGTACTGAAATAGCCGAGATGCTGGTTTTGCTCAAAATCCTCATTATTGTTATATCTGACTCCCGAAACTATCTTGAGGGTGTTGGAAAAAGTTAATTCCATATCCAGATTAGTTATATCGTATTCATTATCTAAATGAATTCCATATTCAGCTGGAATAGAAGGAAGATCCTTCCAGATAATATGATTGTTTCTAAAAATGTAGGAAATAACAGGTCCGACAAAACCATTTATCCCGCCATAAATACTTTGATATGATTTAGTCTCTCCCAAACGCCTGTAAATCCCTTTACCAACTGTAGAACCAACATAACCGTTACAGATTAGCCAAACTGACCAGTTAAAATTATAGTCAGCATTGTACGTATTGAGAAGTTTGTTGTTAATTCTTTCTCTGCCTATGTTCACATTGGAAGCCATACCGTACTTTTGAAAGAAATCCGCATTTGCCTGGAGTGAAACATTGTTAGCGAGTAGTTTGAAATCTTTATTCCGTTCATGATCTTCACTGGCATAAAGTCCAATATGGAAAGTTCTTAAAGATTTGCCGGAAAAAGCCTGATCAAAGTCTATGGCTGTTTGCAATCCTGTTAAATTGATATCAGATTGAGCTCCCATAGCTGCGTAATAGTATTTGGAAATATCTTTCAGCGTTGCTGCCAGAGCAATTTGATCAAACCTTTTTACGACATTTATTTCTGCATTAGTACCCTGTTTTTGAGAGGCAGAAATGCTTGACACATCGTTATAAGTATAAGTCAAACGGGAAAGAATGTTGAATGACTGAGATATATCCCAGTTGGGAGACCAATATAAAACATGATTATAGTTTTTCCCTTTATCATCGAATCTGTTTAAATAAGTAAACTGGTTCGAGATGTTCCTGAAGTAGTTTTTGTAAGCAACAATATTGTAATAATCATCAGGATTTGCAACCGTACTGTTAGGATTCAGAGTTTTCTTGTCTTTGGCACTTAAAAATCCAAAGCTCCAGTTTGAACCGCTTGAGGTTATCTTGGCAGCATACTGAGGCTGCATAATATTACGGGAGTAGAATTGAGAGCTTGTAACTCCAAAGGCATTAAGATCTTCTGTAAAAAAGATTCTGTTCTCAGTTAACCGAGGTGCATACTTATCGTTACGGGAATCTCTTTCTTCATCAACAGGAGTTTCTGTGAAATCCGGATTAAATGATAACTTGCAGGAAGTGTTCTTGGAAGGACGATAAACAATATTAAGACCCCCGTTTTTGAGTTGAAGAGTTTGTTTATCATTTTTTATGTCGTAAGAATGGTAAAAATAGGGAATGACAGTATAGTTTTTGGGTGGATCTATACTTTCTTTGATTTCCAGAACCTCAAAAGAATCATAGTATTGCCGTACAGTTCTGCCGGTAATTGGTGTATAGGGATAACTGAAAATTGTGTTAGAAGCATCAATTTGACGGGCAGTGCTGAAGGACCACCGGTAAGGAGGATTCCCTTCGTAGCGGAGATCTTTGAAGGGTATGATCATCGTGACCTTCCATTCTTTATCAGTGTATTCTGATTTACAGTCGTACAAACTGTTCCAGGCTTTATCCACACCCAGATTTTCATTACGGACAGCATCATGGCTTGTACCTCTTGGAAATGCCGAAAAATAGTAAGCAAAGTCTTCATTCGTGATAGTTTTGATCTGTAGTCTGATATAATCACATTGCTGGTTATCGTCTCTTGTGGCATAAGCACCCGGATAGAAGCGTGAATCAATTTCCATTTCCCAATATGCATAGAGGTTTTTGCCGTCATGCCAGAACCAGGTATCTGTTTTTTGATGGATGGGCAATTTGTCGGGAGGACTGATCCTGTCCATACCCGAGATGTGGTTAGTGTCTGTTTTGATTGGATCAATCGAGAAAGGTACCTGAATTGCCAACAGGCAAAGAGGTATAAAGAAAATAAGGAACAATAGCCTTTTCATGATAACTCCTTTAACCCAAATTATGTCTAAACCGGGTTTTAACACATAGATTTCCTCACTACCAGAGCGAAGATCCCCATCTTTTCTCTGTACTTCAAAGCAATAAAAAATAGCAGATAAACTTGTCAATATAATTATTTGTATCTCAAAGTAAAATGTGTGTAAGAGTATAAATGGAGGTATTTAAATTGCTCAAACTGATGGACTAGATGGACATGATGGACTTTATGGACAAGATGGACTTTTTGAGCAAAACCGGTATAATTTTAAGGCCATTCAGGTAGAGACAGGGCATGCCCTGTCTCTACGGTACGGTTTTTGTAATACTGGTAGCTCCCTCAGTTAATTGTTGAAGATGGGAGAATTGTTAAAACCCGCAGGCAAGTATTAGGAAGAGAGTAGGCAGTATGCAGTCGGCAGGGGGCAGTGAGAGAAAATAACTCACCCCCGGCCAAGATCCACTTGAGATTTGGCTTTATATTCCTGACTCATGACATACTCACATCCAACTCCTTCCTTGGTGTTCATCCTGAAAAACCTTGAAATTCTCATTGGACAACTTTGATTTAATTCGAGTGATAAATCTGATTCTCTCATCTTAAACATCTAATTGGCAGTTCGGGTTAAAGTCCAATGTCGTTGACTTAAGCTTTTCCGTCCCAAATTCCCCTCCATTTCGGAGGGGTGGCAGCTTGCTGACGGGGTGGTTAAAAAAATCAGTTCCTTATTTTTATTTTAAGTCAACGACTTTGGGTTAAAGTCCGGAAGAGAAGAATATTTTAACCCGAACTGTGCAGTAGAATCTTTACAATCTGGCTGAAGCTAGTGAATTTTAAGGACTTACAATCTCACTCACCATATATTTATTATATAACCTCGTTCGA
>CAYQPF010000239.1:0-5802 GCA_964419225.1 uncultured Candidatus Cloacimonadota bacterium
CGTTCGAGGAATATTTCTAATTTTTGATGCTGGAATTGACATTTACCGATGCCTCCTCATATACATATAGTATCACACTCCTATCTTAGTGGTATATATTATATGATGCATACATATATACCAAAATGATGTCTACTCTTCCAATGACATGTTGCACCAGTTTTTATTTAGATTTCCTGCTCTTTACTTTTCAGCTATTTGAACTTGAAATGCTTCTAATGAAATAAAAGAAATACTGCGTATTTTATTGAATTTATCCTGAACTTATTGTTTTTATTTATCTGAAGGCATGATACAATAATAAGTATAAAAAGTACACCGAAGTATATTTTTAGGTGGAGGTAACACTATGGCTTTTTCTTATAATAATCTATGGAAGCTATTGATTGATAAAAATATGAATAAAACTGCGCTAAAAAATGCTATAGGAATAACACCCACAACTCTTGCAAGGTTAAGTAAGAATCAAAATGTTACAATGGATGTATTAGGGAAAATTTGTTGCGAATTAAAATGCAATATTGAAAATATTGTAGAGTATATAGATGATGATACCGAGGGATCGTTGAATTAAAATGAGCATTACGATTTTAAGTATGCCACAAATTATTTTTTAGGAGACTGTAAGCTATGAATATACATGAATTGGTTGAAAAATATAAAGCAGATAGAAACGCTTTTTTAAATCCTACTTACAATGAAACTCAATTACGAAACGACTTTATTGATCCTTTTTTAAAATGTTTTGGATGGGATGTTGATAATATCAAGGGAAAGACCCATTTTTTACGAGATGTAATTCAAGAGGAATATATAGTTATAGAAGATGAAGTCACTAAGAAAAATCCGGATTATACTCTTCGAATAAATGGAACAAGAAAGCTGTTTATTGAAGTTAAGAAACCTTCTATAAATGTTTTTAAATCGGCTAAAGCAGCGTTCCAAACAAGAAGATATGGGTGGAGTGCTAACCTTGGAATTTCAATACTTACTAATTTTGAGCATTTAATTATTTATGATTGTAGATTTAAGCCTAATTTAGCAGACAATGAACATATAGCTAGATACAAATATTTCTCATATGAAGAATACGAGGAGGCTAGTTATGAAATTAAAAACTTGATTTCATATGATGCAGCTAATTCAGGCGATTTGGATGAAATGTTCAATATTGATAAAAGAAATGGAAATACATTTGATGAGTACTTCTTACAACAGATTGAAAGCTGGCGAGAAAAACTTGCTATAACTGCAATTAAAAATAATACGAATTTGAACGAAGAAGATATTAACATCGTTATTCAAAGGCTTTTGAACAGAATCATTTTTCTTAGGATTTGTGAAGATAGAACTATCGAAAAATATGAAACAATTAAAGGAATTAAAAACTATGATGAGCTAAAGGCAGTATTCAAAAAATCTGATAAAAAGTTCAACTCAGGACTGTTTGATTTTATCGAAGATACAATATCGCTTGAAGTTGATATTGATGCGGAAGTATTGATAGAAATTTTTAGTGAGTTGTATTTCCCACAAAGCCCCTATGATTTTTCTGTTGTTGATCCAACAATATTGAGCCAGATATATGAACGATTTTTAGGCCGAAAAGTATCTATAGATTCTGGCCGTACATTTCATATGATGGAGGCACCTGAAGTATCAGCGTCAAGTGGTGTTGTACCGACGCCCAAAATTATTGTAGAGCAGATAGTGAAGGACACATTAACACCTCTAGTAGAAGGTAAGAATTTTAGTGAACTATGTGATTTGCATATAGCTGATATTTGCTGCGGATCTGGGACTTTCCTAATTTCTACATATGATTTTCTATTAGAAAAGATGTTGGGAAAGATAATAGAAGACGATGTATATGATCCTGATTTGGTATACGAAGTTGACGGTGAAGGGCTAACTTTTACATTGAAAGGCAAAAGGAAAATCTTAGAAAATAATTTATTTGGTGTTGATATTAATCCATATGCTGTAGAGGTGACAGAACTTAGCTTGTTATTAAAGCTATTAGAAGGTGAAGATGATGCATCAGTTAATAATTTTATTTATCAGCATTCTGAAAAAGTCTTACCGAATTTAAAATTCAATATTAAATGCGGGAATTCTTTAGTTGATAGTAAATTTTTTGAATTTATGCCAGAAGCACTTGATGATAATGAACTTCTGTTTAATGTTAAACCTTTTGACTGGGAAGAAGAGTTTTCTAATATAATGACGAATGGTGGCTTTGACGCAATTGTAGGGAATCCACCTTATGTTCGTATTCAAAATATGCAAAGATATAATCCTGAAGAGATTAGGTATTATCAGGCATCGGCCTCACAATATACTGTTGCAAAAAAGGCAACAATTGATAAGTATTTTGTGTTTGTTCAGAGAGCTATTGAGCTACTTAATCCAACAGGCTTCTTAGGTTATATAGTTCCGCACAAGTTTTTCCTTACTAAAGGTGGAAAAGAACTGAGAAAGTTTATTACGGAGAATCATCAAATATTAAAAATTATCCATTTTGGCGTCACCCAGGTCTTCCCTGAAAGATCGACGTATACAGCGATTTTAATACTACAAGCGAGCAAGATCTTAGAGTTCGAATTTAAGAAAGTGAACAAAATATCAGCGGAGGCTTTATCCTCGGAAGAACATACTCATAAATATAAAACAGAGAAATATAGTTCTGATCCTTGGATATTCCTATCACCTGAAACTGAGGCGATCTTTGATAAATTCGATTGTGAAGAATTTGAGAGGCTCGGAGATATCACAGATATAACTGTGGGGTTGCAAACAAGTGCTGATAAAATTTATATTTTTGTCCCTGAAGATGAAACTGAAAATACATTTATTTTTAATTATATAGGAAAAAAATATGAGATAGAAAAGTCCATATGCCGATCAGCAATATATGACTTATCTTTTAATGCCTTTGATAGTATTCAGGGTAATGCACAGATGATTTTCCCATATGTAATCGAAAATGGAGAAGCTATTCTTATACATGAAGTAGCCTTAGAAAATGAGTATCCACTAGCATGGAAATATTTAAATGAATATAAAGCAGATCTTGAAAAGAGAAGCTTACAGGGCAGTGATCCTAAGTGGTATCAATTTGGTCGTTCTCAAAGTCTTGTTAAATTTCATAATACAGAAAAATTGATCTGGTCAGTTCTTGCAACGAAGCCTCCTTATGTACTTGATACGAACAATCTATTATTTACCGGTGGTGGCAACGGTCCGTATTACAGTTTGCTTAACGAGTCTAAATATTCTATACTTTACTTTTTAGGGATTCTATCGCATCCTGTAATAGAAAACATGGTAAAGGCAGGCGCTAGTGAATTTAGAGGATCTTATTACTCCCATGGCAAGCAATTTATTGAGAAGATACCAATTAAGAAGATTGATTTTACCGTTGAAGACGAAGTTGGAAGGTACAATTTAGTTGTAAAAATAGTAGATAATCTAATAAAAACAACTGCTCAATTTAAGATTGAGAAAAATGGTGCTCGTAAAAGAGTCATTGATAGAAAACTGAGGACTTTATTTAATCAGCTTATTCAGTTGATTAATAAACTTTATCAAATAAGTGATGAAGAATTTACAACCGTATTGAACGATGAAATGTTGTTCATTGCTATAGGAGAAGAATAATGGGCCAATTGAATGGAAAGTTAAGTGCACAGAAATTAAGGGGTGGTTATTATACCCCTCAAGTTATTGCTGATTTTTTATGCAAATGGAGTATACAAGAGAATACAAACAGTGTACTTGAACCTAGTTGCGGCGATGGTAGTTTTATTGAGTCAGCAATACGTAGATTTAAAGAACTTAACAAAAATAATGATCAGCTAGAGAAAATAATTACAGGTGTTGAATTAATAGAGGAGGAAGTTGTAAAAGCTAAGAACAGAGCAAATAATCTAGGGATTAGTAAAAACACTATTGTAAACAGCGATTTCTTTCATTATGTAAAAGAAAACAAGAATAAAAAATATGACGCAATTATTGGCAACCCACCATTTATAAGATATCAGAACTTTCCTGAAGAACATCGAAAAATTGCAATAGAGATTATGCAGGATTTAGGTTTGAATCCGAATAGGCTTACTAATATTTGGGTTCCATTTCTTGTAGTATCGGCATCAATGCTAAGTGATAATGGCAAACTTGCTATGGTTATCCCGGCCGAACTATTTCAAGTAAAGTATGCTGCTGAGACTAGGATATTTTTATCAAAGTTCTTTGATCGTATTACGATAATCACATTTAGAAAGCTGATTTTTGAAGATATCCAACAAGAAGTTGTGCTTCTACTTTGTGAAAAACTTGTTGACCATGGCAAAGGCATTCGGTTAATTGAATGCGATAGCTTAGATGAATTAGATACAATCGATTTTAAAGTGATTAATGGTTCAAATGTTAAACCAATTGATCATAGCACTGAAAAATGGACAAAGTATTTCTTAGATGAAGATGAAATAATTCTTTTAAAAAAGCTGAAAGCCGATAAGCGGGCTGTACCTTGCAAAGATGTATTTAGTACTGAAGTTGGCTTGGTTACAGGAAGAAATGAATTCTTTATGTTGAAGGAAGATCAAGTAAAAGAATGGAATTTAGAGGAATATACAATACCTGTTGTAAGTAAATCAAATCAATTAAAGGGAATTATATTTTCTGAAGAAGATTTTCATGAAAACTCGAATGCACAGAAAGCAACGCATTTATTCTTACCACCTGATAAAGATTTCGAAGAATTACCAGAAGTGTGTAAGAAGTATATCAAATATGGTGAGGAAAAGGGATTTCACGAAGGATATAAAACTAGTATTCGAAAACGTTGGTATATCACCCCATCTAGATGGGTTCCGGATGCATTTGCTTTGAGGCAAGTAGGAGACTATCCCAAAATAATTCTAAATGAAACGGGTGCATCTTCAACAGACACTATTCATCGAATTCGATTTAAGGAAGGTATTAATTCTAGGGTAGCCGCTGTTTCATTTATTAATTCACTAACATTTGCTTTTTCAGAAGTAACAGGTCGCAGTTATGGAGGAGGTGTTATGACCTTTGAGCCATCAGAAACTGCTGAAATTAGGATTCCTTCTTTTGCTAACTTGTCTGTTGAATTTGATAAAGTCGATGTATTGATTCGAAAAAGAGAGATTGAAAAAGTCCTTGATATTGTAGATGAAGCTCTACTTATTAAGTATCATGGATTTAGCCGAGAAGAAGTTAATCAACTACGTAGAATTTGGAAAAAGTTATCGCAAAGAAGACTTAATAGGAAGAAATAGGAATTTTTTGAATATTTTTATGAATATAATGGATGGAGGATAATAAATGAAAATACAGCTAAACGATTTCAATCATTATAGAAATCAACCAGTAGAAACCGATGGAAACTCGATTGATGTAGTATCTACTTCAATGAACACTACTGTAACTTCCCCAATAATTCTAAGAAGATCTGAAGGCGTAAAGGTATCTTTTTCCCCCACTCTAGTTAATAATGAAAAATTACCAGAAAAGTCGTTATCGGGGAAATTAGTTTATGAAAGAAAGAAAAAGAAAGATAATGAATTTCCGATTGAAAAAATTACTCGACAATCAGTCAAAGTTGGGGAAGTAATAGAATTGCTGAGCAAATTCAGCTTGATCTTTTATCAAAGCCCAGAGGATCCACTCCCAGGGCTTTAAACACATCTTTGAATTGTTTGAATAATGTCAATAATAAAAAGGAGACCAACTATGAATTGTCAAGAGGAAAGTGAGGGGAAATAGAAAAGAATT
>CAYQPF010000240.1:0-5715 GCA_964419225.1 uncultured Candidatus Cloacimonadota bacterium
ATATTCCTCCTGCATTAACAACTATTTTCACATTATTACCCGCAAGTGCAATTCCACTTATATTAACCAACCCGCCATTATTAATATTTAACTGACAGTTTTTAAGAAATCTGGTTTGCCCAATTAAATTTAGAGATCCCCCTGCAGAGACATTTATAATTTCACCTGCATATACACTATCTGCATATTCAATTGGGGTTTCAACTAACTCAGGAATGACTTTTACCATCTGGACAAGTATTCCATCCCCGGCAGTAAGTGGAATATCAAAGAAAGGGGAAATTTGTGTTTGTTGAGAATCCTCATCTTTTCTAAATATCGTATTTGAGTATGGGTCATAAAGTGCTATCGAATTCACATTTCTGGTGCTTGAATTTGCATCTAATACGAATCTGACAATTTGGGATTTTGCTGCAGGACAGTTTGTTCCATTTCTAATAGCTTCATGCGTAAAATTCGCCATAGTACCATTGACACTACCATTATCGACTATATTAGTTTTCCTGTTAACCAGCATATAAGACATATTTTGATTATTGTCTTCAAAAATACCTACTTGAACATAGCCTTGATATTTGTCTGTGGCTAGATTAAAATTAGGTTGAAAAGCTGTTAAAGTGGCATAATTTGCTCCAAGATTTAAGGATACTGCTTCTCCATATATATCCTGAGGTAAGTGAATACCTGTAGCATCAAGGAATCCTGAATCTATCCAATTAAGCTCTTTCAGAATTGGTCCATAAGTCAATATCTTGTCATTTGCCTCGGCGATAGCATAGTATTCCGGAGTTAGTATTACTGTATCGGAAGTTGGTTCAACGTCAACCAGAGCATACCACTTTGAGTTTGAACGCGTATTTGCGGTTGTATTTGGATCAAATGGAGCTGGATGTGAATAATTAGTAGTATTTTCTAACTTATCATTAAATTTGTAATTGATTATACCATCAACTCCATAACACAAAGGCAGGAATTGCAGGCATTTTTGCATTTGAGGAGTAGGTAACAAATAATTATTCCAATAATGTAAACTGTTGGGATCATCGGAATCAGCTTCAGAATATCCTGCACTAACAGGTACAGCATAAAATTTAATATCGTTTGTCTCACATTTGATTTTTAAAGCTCTGTAGTGTCTTAACATTAACCAATCCAGATTCCACTGTAAAGTTTTTACTTTATCCCAAGGTGTTATCCCTTCAGCATAAGGATCAACATTCCAGTTATGACTCCCTGCTAACGGGTAGTAATCTACCAATAACTCTGTTGGATTAACATAATCAACAAACAATTCGGGCAGAGAATAGGAACTACCATTTCCCACAGAATTTCCTTTTCTTTTATTGGAAAAAGCCCAATTAAGTGTAGTAAATTGCTTCAGGTCAACACCTTCGTTGGTTAACATATTTTGGATGAGGGAACGACTGGCAAAATGAGGTTGTGACGGCTCATCATAAGCATAAAATCTCTTTAAAGAACTCAGGGTTGATCCGGGATAATTGCTTAATCTTGTGTGTAACCAACTACTCGCTGTTCCATCAGCCAGACTCCTATACATTTTATCCTGAATCTCAATATAATCCAGAGATACTTGATAACCTCCATGCCAGTAAATGTGAGGAGTCATTCCAAATAGTGAATAATCCCAATATGCTAATTTTAGCAAACCAAGATTTTTGAGATCCTGCATCTCAACCACAAAAGTAATAGTACGATAGCCATAACCGTCAACTATTTCAGTTGAATAAGCTGAACTCCTGAGCTGTCCATAGGTATATGAAAGCTGTTCGGTTCTGGGTGGATTTTCTGGTTCTGTTCCTCCACCAATTACATTATAAAGCGGAGCAAACACAAAAGCTCCGTTTGCATTGCAAAATTTGAGTCCGAAAGTTAGTGCTTCTGCATCATCGGGAGCATTCGAGTCCAGTTTATAACTTACAGTATAGTAAAGTTTATTGAAGCTAATGGCATTCAGCCCGTCATTTTGGTCGTAGTTCGTGAATCTGAATTCCGCACCCACATTTGCATATCCTTCATAAGGGTCACTAGCAAGCCCATCTTCAGTTTTGAAATCATGCCATCTCCATTTCAGAAAATCTACAGCGACTCCGGCCGGATGTTCTAATGCAGGATCACAAAACCAGATATTACTGTTGGATGCATAAATATCTCCATATTTTTGACCAACTCTGTTATTATTATTAAGCGTATCGAATTTGTGCCAAAAATAGTTATCCGTCGGATCATCTTGATTTACTTCTATCTCGCTTTGGTATTCTGCCTCAAATTTCCAACGGTTTCCCGTCGCGAGGATGGATACCCCTGCCTCTGTGAGATTAGAGCCATTATAGGTACTCTTATTATCTAACAAGTAGGAATCAATTTTGTTCGTATTCAACAGATTAATCATTGATTCTATATTAGGATTTGTGCAATCTCCATCCGCCGACCAAATTGTAGCATTATAGTGGGCGTTTTTCATTGCCGGGATCAGGTTGTTATTCATATTCAACAAGTAATCTGCCGGCTTCATATAAGAGTAGCACCCAAGTAAAAACTCGTCTGAATAAAATGCCCAAACTGATTGACACATTAGCACAACAAAGAACAAACACATTAATACTTTTTTCATAGCATCTCCTTTGAACTTTATTTTATTTTTCATCCTTCTCACAAACCAAGTGAAAAGAAACATCTTAAAACCTTTCCAACTTCTTAAATGGTAACTACTCAGGTACATACTATCAGGTAAGCGAAAACCATAAAAAAAAGATATTTATCCGCAGATTTACGCAGATTTTAAGTCAGAAACAGCTTTCTTATCCGAAATGTGGCCATTTCGGCTCCAAGAGAGGCCAAATAAACAGCATTCTTCTTTTAATCTCGAAGAACCAGAGTAGTTACCTAAAATGAATATATTTATTGCCAATTAATCAGTTTACCAACCAGTTGTTTCATATCCTAACTAACAACTAACAATTAATAACTAACAACTACTTCACCGTTATCTTCTGCGTGGTCACTCTCTTATTATCAATATACAAAGCAGCTAAATAGATTCCTGTTTTCATTTTTTTATTCAGGATGTTACCTGTGTTTTGTTTAGAATTGGTAAGACTTACAGTTTGTTTTGTAACTACCTGTCCTTTGATATTATAGATATTGATCCAGGCACTGCCTGTCTTTTTGGGTATCTGCCCCAAAATTTGATACTTGAGTGTGGATTTACCTTTAACAGCCGGATTGGGAAAAATGTTCAGAGTTATATTCTTTTTGAGTATTTCAACCTGATCATTAATTGCAACGGTAGTATCAATCAGTTCGGGATTTCCTGCATAGATATAAACCTTGCCAGGATAATTCGGATCACCGCTCTGACTATTGGGAGCAGAAATCGCAATATCACAATAACCGTCATGATTATAGTCTCCGGTTGTGACAGCCCAGCCAAATTGGTGGTAGGGAGAAGTTGTGGGATGCCTGAACCACAAATCATATAATCCGTTGGGTTGAGCTTTACCAAGCCAAATCCCGGCAAGGCCAGACCACATTTCTGCAATGTAATTTGTGCCTACCACATCGCTGTAGCCATCCCCGTTAAAATCTCCAAAAGCAACACCTCGAAAATTTATATTAAGAACCTGATTCATGTATTCTGGCTGAGTCACAACATACTCCTGTGATTCAGGCAAACTCGATGACCCCATTTTAAAGTGAATATATCCTACTTCTTCATTAATTTTATCTGCTGTGATAAAATCATCACAACCGTCTCCGTTGAAATCGCCGATACTGTATCCTCCCGGAAATACCTCATTGATGATATTAGATTCCATAAGCAGTACCCGGTTCGTCAGATCGACACCATTAGAACCGTAATAAATGTAGCGGTAACGAGGTAAATCCTCAGGATCTGGGTATGTGTTAGGGGCATAACCCACCATGAAATCATCCAGACCATCACCGTTGACATCGCCCATGCTTGATATCAGACAATGAATTCCCCCGCTTACATTTTCTATCACCGGCACCTCTTCAAATGTTCCCCCCAGCAGAATATAAAGATTCTTATGAAAGTATGACGGAGTAACCTCTGTACGCTTAATACAGCCAATATCGTCAAACCCGTCGTTATTAATATCACCCAAACATTCAACAGGCTCTAAGCCAAGATTTTGCATATTATCGGCATGCATATATATTTTCTTATCTGGGACAAGATCTGCATTGGGGCCTCCGTAGAAAAAAACCAGAGAATCCTGATAGTAATCATTTGGCAAATCCTCTACTGTTAGCAGATCATCGTAACCATCTCCATTGACATCACCTGCAGTAAGAAGATTATTTAAATAATTGCCGGTAACTGTTAAATCAGGGATTATATCTATTGCACCTTCACCGCCATAATAAACAAAGATTTTACCAGTTCTGTCCCGTATCACCAAATCATCAATTCCATCTGCATTAAAATCGAGTGTAGTCATTTTTTTGCCGAAATAGGAATTATTGGATTCGCCAATAAATGTCTGCATGATTTGCATTTGATTAACTGCCTGTACGGAAGCAACAAACATGATTCCCAGTATAAGAAATAAAACTATTCGTCTCATATATCCTACCTCTTTTTTAGTAGTCAGTAGCCAGTAGTCAGGTGTCAGTGGAAACAACAGGGTGATAACCATATATTTGTCTTAAGCCCTTTTCATCCAAATCATCTGACAAATAAATACCATGATTATTTATAAATACAAGCAAAAAGAGTCAAGAAGAATCCCTTCTCTTATTAACAACTACCATATAAAATTTTACCAACCAGTTATTTCATCTCCTAACTAACAACTAACAACTAACAATTAATAACTAACAACTATTTCACCGTTATCTTCTGCGTGGTCACTCTCTTATTATCAATATACAAAGCCGCTAAATAGATTCCTGACTTCAGTTTTTTATTCAGGATGCTACCGGTGTTTTGTTTAGTATTGATAAGGCTTACTAGCTGTTTTGTAACTACCTGTCCCTTAATATTATAGATATTGATCCAGGCACTGCCTGTCTTTTTGGGTATCTGTCCCATAATTTGATATTTAAGTGTGGACTTGCCTTTAACAGCCGGATTGGGAAAAATGTTCAGAGTTATATTCTTTTTGAGTATTTCAACCTGATCATTAATTGCAACGGTAGTATCAATCAGTTCGGGATTTCCTGCATAGATATAAACCTTGCCAGGATAATTCGGATCACCGCTCTGACTATTGGGAGCAGAAATCGCAATATCACAATAACCGTCATGATTATAGTCTCCGGTTGTGACAGCCCAGCCAAACTGATGGTATGGAGATGTTGTGGGATGCCGGAACCACATATCATATAATCCGTTGGGTTGGGCTTTACCCAGCCAAATTCCGGCAAGTCCGGACCACATTTCTGATGAATAATCCGTCCCCACAACATCGCTAAAACCATCTCCGTTAAAATCTCCAAAAGCAACTCCATGATAATCAATATTTATGATAGTCATGATAAAATCCGGTTGAATTACATCATATTGCTGAGATTCCGGTAAAGTAAGTGAACCCATTTTAAAACGCAAACTTCCTTCATTTTCATTTATCATGTCAGCAATAAAAAAATCATCACACCCGTCTCCGTTGAAATCACCGATACTGTATCCTCCCGGAAATACCTCATTGATGATATTAGATTCCATAAGCA
>CAYQPF010000241.1:0-5706 GCA_964419225.1 uncultured Candidatus Cloacimonadota bacterium
GGGATGGGTTGTCGAAATCTCACTCTGACGCCTGACGACTGATGCCTGACGCCTAATCTTTTCACTCCCTTCCCTGAGTTATCTCTAAGCTATTATATACTTTCTGTAATTTCTGTAAATCTATCCAGGCAGGTTTCTTCCACTCTTCATGTCTCAATAAGGCAGAAGGATGATAAGTTATAAAAACAGGTATCCCTTGAAAGAAATGCTCCTGTTCTCTCAACTTGCCCAACGCATCAGTTAAACCCAATAAACCTAAAGCTGCTGTCTTTCCTAACAGCAAAATTACCTGCGGTTTGATCTTCTCTATCTGCTCCAACAAATACGGCTTACAGGCAGATATTTCCCCATCGTTCGGCTCCCGGTTATTGGGAGGACGACATTTCACAATATTCGTAATATAAGCTTCTTCCCGATTAATTTTGATCGCCAATAACATCTTCGTCAACAACTGCCCTGCTTTACCGACAAAAGGCCTGCCCGTTACATTCTCATCAGCTCCGGGTCCTTCACCTATAACCATCAATCTCGCCTGAGGAGCACCTTCGCCATATACAAATTTTAATCTCGACCTATGCAACTCACACTTCTGACAATTCTTGTATTCTTCCTTTAAAACTTCCAGGCCAGACTTTTGAACTACACTGTCCATAGTATTCTGTTTTGCCGATATCTCAGGTACATACTTGGCATTCTGCTGCACACAAAAAAACTCAGAGATCCCTGAGTTTTTTAATGTTTCTATGTATTGTTTTAAAGCTCTGATTTCCATATCAGAAATTTGGCTGCATACTGCTATTCGTCGTCATCATCGCCAAAATCATCATAGTCATCTTCTTCATAAATCTCTTCAATCGGCTCTTCTATAACAAAATCTGGAATTAAGTTGTTCGAAACATGGTCTAAAGACATTACTGATATCTTCTGATCAAATTTATTCTTTACATGATCCGGAAGATTTGACAATCTTTCTGACTCCAGATTGCATAGTAATAAATATAAATAAGTCATGTTGTTCTGTTCTAAAAACTTTTCCACTTTGGTTTCCATTTATTCTCCTTCGTAAAATGTCTCTCTTATATCAGAGTATCTTTTCGTTGCATTCTCTTCTGCTAACAGAATACTTCTTATATCCTGATAAGCCACATCTATATCTTTATTAATGACTAAATAATCATAGTGCGGTATTTGGTCAATTTCTTTATCAGAATTCTCTATTCTTTTTTTTATGATCTCAGGATTATCTGTCGCACGGGCTACTAATCTTCTCTTTAATTCTTCCAATGATGGCGGTAATATAAAGATCGATACCATATCCAAACCCGTCGCCTGTATCAACGAAACACCCTGTACATCAATGTCCAGCAACACATGCTTCCCTGCTGCTATCTGACTCTGGATAAACTTCTTAGAGGTTCCGTACCAGTAGCCATGCACATTCGCATGCTCCAAAAATTCTCCTTCAGCTACTCTTCTTAAAAAATCTGACTCGCTTACAAAAAAATAATCCTTCCCATGCTCTTCCAATCCCCGGGGTGCTCTTGTTGTATATGATACAGAATACACTATCCCCGGATAATCTTTAAGAAGTCGGTGTACAAATGTTGATTTTCCACCACCAGACGGTGCTGCTAAAACTATCAGAAAATGCTTCTTTCTGTACATATTTGCTCTTAACCCATTGTTTTACTATTCATATTACAAAATTCCTCCACCTATCCGGGAGAGGAACTATATTTCTCTATCTTTATTCTCAGTGTTCGAAGCCAGTGTTCCAAAAAACCCTTTCCACTGACGACTGACGCCTGACGACTGACTACTAATTATTGAATGTGCTTGCCGTAATCCTTTGCATTCATCAGGTTCTCAAGCTCATCTACAGATTTCATTCTGATCTTGATCAACCAACCTTCATCATATGGAGATTTATTGATTAAATCCGGACTGTCATCCAGCTCTGTATTAACCTTTACTACTTCTCCACTGATTGGGGCTAAAATGTCTTCCACTGCCTTCACAGCTTCTACTGAACCAAAAGGATCGCCTAATGAAATCATATCGCCTTCTTCAGGAAGCTCTACGTAAACAATATCACCTAATTCATGCTGAGCAAAATCAGAGATACCTATATATGCAAATTCTCCATGTACCTTCACCCACTCATGTGACTCAGTGTAATATAAATCTTCTAAAATCATAACCTTCCTCCATTTTTATCATCATTTAATGCAAAACTTAAATAAACTATATTCCTGTCAAGAAGAATAATCCCATACCTCTGCTATATACTGAAAAAGACTGTTCTATTCTTTCTCGTTTCAGATCATTCCTGTCCATCGTGTCCATACAGTCCATACAGTCCATATAGTCCATACTGTCCATTACTCTTTCAACCCCTAACACCTATCTCAAAGCAATAGTTGTCGAAATCTCCCACTGCATACTGCCAACTGATACCCCTCTCTTCTCTCGCATTTTCTTCCCCATTCGTGGTTATTTGTGTTCATTAGTGGTTAAATAATCCGAAATTCTCCAAATACAAAAATTTATATTGACAGCAGAAATAATCAAGTAATATTTTAATATAGAGTTTTTAGGAGGCTATATGAATTTAAATGATCTGTCTATGCGGAAGAAAATGTTATTTACAATTTTACCTGTCGTAATAGTTTCTTTGATCATCTTAATCACAGTCGCTGTTATGATCAGTGCCAATGCTATCAAAAAAACCACTCTCAGAGAAGCTGATGAAATGTCGGGGAAGTATGCTGCTCAGGTTGAAGCTGAACTTGAAGTGGCCATGGATGCAGCCCGTACCTTGGCTGAAGTTTTTGATAACTTTGACCAAACTCCTGCTGCTGAAAGAAGGTCTGATTTTATGAATAATATCAAATCTGTTGTTGAAGACAACCCAGGATTCGTTGGTATTTGTACTGCCTGGGAGCCCAATGCCCTCGACGGAATGGATGAGAAATTTATTAATGCCCAATACCATGATGCAACAGGTAGATTCATCCCCTACGCCACCCGTAACAATTCCGGTCAGGTTGAAATAGTACCCCTGACAGATTATGATTCCGAAGAAAAGGCACAATGGTATTTCCTGCCTAAAAAACTAAAACAGGAAGTTTTGACTGAACCCTATTTTTATGAAATAAATGGCAAACAGGTATATATGGTTACCTGCTCTGTTCCCATAATAGATGATTCCAACAATTTCTTGGGGATTGTGACTGTTGATATCAGTCTGGAAGCTATCCAGAAAATGGTTGAAGGAATAAAACCTTATGATACCGGGTATGCCTTTATGTTATCTAATTCCAGTATTTTGACTGGTCATCCCAAAAAAGAGCTTATTGGTAAAAATCTTATTGATGTAGATAAACATAATGGAATTGAAGATCGACTGAAAAGTGTTCTCGAAGGTAAACCTTATGCATTTTTCAAAAAATCTCTTGCCACAGGTGAATCTGCCTATTGTTCACAAATACCCATTTTTGTTGGTCTGTCTCAACAACCTTGGTCATTTGGAATTATTTTTCCCAGCGATAAAATCAATGCCACAGCAACTAAAATTGCCTGGCTGCTAATCATCATTGGTTTATTTTTTGCAGCCTTAATTGCCGGTATTATCTATTATCTAGCGAATTTGATCAGCAAACCCATCTCTCTGATGGTGGAAAATCTGCAGGATCTTGCTGAAGGACAAGGTGATTTGACTGTAAAAGTCGATATCTACTCCAAAGATGAACTAGGTTCTATGGCCGGCTATTTCAACACTTTCGTAGGTAAAATCCATACTCTTGTTAAAGAGATCTCTGAAATGAACATGATGTTAATGGAAAATTCCAATGCTCTAACTGCTACAGCAACTCAGTTGGCCAGTTCCAGCGAAGAAATGAGCAGTCAGACAGAAATGGTTTTATCCTCAAGTTATGAAGTTTCAGAAAGTATGAATACAATTTCTGCTGCAACAGAACAAGCTTCAGCTAATGTAAACTCAGTTGCTTCATCTATCGAAGAAATGTCCTCAAATATCAATACTGTAGCCTCTTCCACAGAGGAAGTATCCGTAAATCTCAACCACTCGATCAACACCATTGAGAAATCTGCTGAGAGTATCAAAAGTATTAATAATAGCATGCAGGACATTGTTTTCAATGTCAATAATTCCGCTACAGCTATCGAAGAAATGAGTTCTTCTTTGCGTGAAGTTTCTGTCAGCACTCAAAAAGCTAATCAGATCACCCGGGAAGCTAATGAAAAAGCTCAAACCGCTGGCGGTATTATGAGAGCTCTCCAGCTCTCTGCTACTCAAATTGGCAAAGTAGTTAAAGTGATCAATGATATTGCTGATCAGACAAATATGCTCGCTTTAAACGCTACAATCGAAGCTGCAAGTGCCGGAGAAGCCGGAAAAGGTTTTGCTGTTGTTGCTAACGAAGTTAAAGAACTAGCTAAGCAAACCGCTGAAGCTACCGGTAAAATTGCCAATCAAATCCAGGAAATACAAGATTCTACAGGGAAAGCCGTTCTTGCTATCGATTTGATCACCAAAGTCATCTCTGATGTAAATGAAATCAGCAATATGATTGCCAGCAGTATTGAAGAACAAGCCATAACAACTAACGAAATCGCCAAATCTGTAGCTGTTGCTGCCAATAATACTAAAACAGTTGGGGGTTATACTCAGAAAATTGAATCATCCATGAATGATGTGGCCAGACAGTCCATTGAATCCGGTACCGGAATCAATTCTATTGCCAAAGCCAGTGGAGAAGCTGCTTTAGCTGCAAATGAAGTTGCCCGAAATATCAGTGAGACCAGCCAGGGTGTTTCAGAAATCTCTAACAAAACAGGCATGATCAATAATAATGTCCGCCTGATTACCGAAAACCTTTCTTCCATTGCAATTTCAGCTAATGAAACTGCCAAAGGTGCTGAGAATGTCAGCCAAAGCTCACATAGTCTTATGGATATTGCTGAAAGACTCAATAGTTTAGTTAGCAAATTCAAATTATAATTGATAATCAGATTTATTACTATAGGGCGAACTTCTGTTCGCCCTTATAAATAATTAGCTAAGGAGCATTTAATGCAAATCGATGCAATCGGCAAATTATGCCCTTTACCCTTGATCCTGACTAAGCGTGCGATGCAGGATTCAAATGGTGAAGATACAATTGAGATCTTGCTGGATAATGATATTTCAAAAACAAATGTGGAAAAATATCTCAAAGATAATGGGTGTAAGTTTACAACCACATCAAATAATGGGATTTATTCCATCCTTATTCAGGAAAAATGTAATCAAACAACAACGAAACTAAAACCGGTAGAAGATTATTGTACTCCACAATTAAAAAAGATTGAAAATACTGTCATTGTGTTTAAGTCCGACAAGATGGGTATTGGAAATGATGATTTAGGATCTATCCTGATCAAAGGTTTCGCCAACACTATCAAAGAACTTAATCCCTTACCTTCAGCTTTAGTTTTCTACAATTCCGGTGTGCTTTTAACTGTCGATAATTCTCCTATCTTCGAAACTCTAAAAGAATTAACATCTTTGGGTGTCGAATTACTAATTTGTGGTACTTGCGTTAATTTCTATGATCTTAAAGATAAACTTTCCTTAGTAGAAATTTCCAATATGTACTCAATCATGGAAAAACTAAATCAAACTAACAAGGTAATATACCCCTA